>JAEKFU010000544.1 GCA_016522385.1 Pseudomonadota bacterium | reverse complement strand
GAGTACCGCGTTTGCCGCTTTGGCGAATGGCAAGGCTGCAATTGGCATGTCCTCACGACCGATGAGTGAGGCTGAAGCAAAGACCCTTTCTTCCGTTGACGAACACATCTTGGGGCATGACGCCCTATTGGTGCTTGTGTCGCCTGACAATCCAGCGTCCACCATTTCCGTCGAACAACTCGCTGCAGTTTTCAATGGTACAATTTCCGACTGGGCCGAACTTGGTCAAGCGGCTGGCAAGATCAACCTGTATGCCCGCAACGAAGGCTCTAGCACACTTGCAACATTCAACTCGTTGGTCCTGGGTCGTGGCGGCGGAAAGCAGATATCTCCAAACGCGAAGCGTTTCGGTTCTGATGCCGAACTTGCAAAGGCGGTTGCCGGCGACCGTTTGGGCATCGGTTTTTCAAGCTTTGCTTCCAAGGCCAATGCCAAGGCGCTGACGATTTCTACAGCTTGCGGTATCACCCATTCGCCAACCACTTTTGCTGTCAAGGCTAACGAGTATCCGTTCGCCCAGACCTTGTATCTTTACAAAGACAATGGACCGGATGCACATCACGCTTCGGGCATATTGCGATATGCCAGGTCCAGCCAGGCGCAAGGAATCATATCTGGTGCCGGTTTCATCGACCGCTCGCTGGAACATGTTCCCTACCAGAATCAGCGCGATCGAATCGAACAGTCCGCTGGCGCGTCAGGTAGCAAATTCGATGCGCAACTGATGCAGGATCTCGTTAACGAGTTAGAGAAACTTGGGCGTTTGTCGGTGACTTACCGGTTTCGAGACAACACCCTTGTTCCCGACGCACAATCGCAGGAAAACGTCCAGTTGCTTGCCGCGTATCTGTCAAAACCAGCCATGCGCGGCAGAAAGGTCTTTCTGATCGGCTTTTCGGATGCCAATGGTACTCAGGAGAAAAACCGGGAGTCGTCGCGCATTCGTGCCGAAACGATCAAGCAGGAAATTCTCAGACTCGCGGGCAGCGATGTCGACCCATCACAACTGGAGGTTAGAGGATATGGTGCGCTCTTGCCTGTCGCGTGCGACGATAACGATGCCGGCCAGGCAAGAAATCGTCGTGTCGAAGTGTGGATCGACTCGTCAATTGCAGCGAAGGCGCAGGACGATGTTCGGATTTGGACTCCGCCGCAAAAAAGACAAGTGCAATCGGGGATCAAGGAGGGCAAGCCGGAACAATTGTTTCGCAACTTCCTGAATTGGCAAAACGGCGAGAAAAATTAGGGTCTGTGGACAGTTAGGGTTGTAGTGTTTGTTCGGTCGACCGGGTGCGTTTCAACCCTTGAGGACAACGGTCAGACACTCTCCGCCACGTTCGACAATGGAATGACAAGTCATTTGCGCAGCGCTCTTGTGCCTGAACCCTGCGATCCTGAGCCGATAGAACACACCTAGCTCATCGAGCTGAGCCCGAACGATGGACGGCGTCCTGCCCTGCAAGATATCTGGATACCGGCGAAGCAACCGTCGCCATTCTTTGCGTGCTGCTGCCGGGCTGCGGAGCGAGGCAAGTTGTACCACCCACCTACTATTCCCGGTTGGCCGCACGTTGCGAGGCTCTAATTTGGTGCTTTTGATTGCGGAGCTTCGCTTGGATGTCTGCCCGAGAACCGGCACTTCCCTGTAGCCTTGCGGGGGGCCAGCTGAAGAAAGTTCACGATCCTGAAAAGTGTCATTGTTGAGAACATCGATGATTACTGGCTCATCTTCGTCTGTCTTCACATCATCGTCATGGGCGTCTGCAACAGGGTTGACGGTAACGGTCACAGTCGCCGACTCCTTATCGCCGCCTGACGTGGTTACCGTGTAGGTGAAACGGTCAGTGCCGTTAAAGTCGGCATCGGGCGTATAGGTCACCGTGTTGCCGGGATTGATTACAACCGAGCCATGGGTGCCTTGCGTCACCTTGGTCAAGGCAACACCATCAATCTTAGACTTGCTGGAGCTGTTTGAGCGTGGGCGAGTGTCAGCCTTGGCGAAGCTGAAGTTACCTCGCATCCCGCCTTCATAATGTAGCGGAATGTTGCAGCCGAACTCGATCCGCTGGCTCTTTGAGAATGTCCAGACAAGTTCCTTTGTCTTGTCGGGCTCAACCAGAATTCCATTGCGATGATCGTAAGAATACGGGTTTTCCGTGCCAAGTTTGAGCTCATCAGCGTCGAACAGGATGCGGATATAGGAACGACGTGCCTTTTGCATTGCGGACGTGCCGATCGTGAAGTCATGGGCAATCTTGCCGCGATTGTGGACGACGAAACGTATGGTTTCGCCTGACACGACATTTATGGCGTTCGGACGAAACTCCAACTCGTCCATCACGATTTCCACTGTCCTGACGCGACCGACGACATCGGCGGCACCGATTACGCCAACGCCAATCATCATATTTAAAAACACAGCTATTACGAAAAGTAACGTAATATCTTTTGCAGCTGTGCCGAGCGTCGAGCCGTAATGAATGCGAAGTTTACGCATGTGTACACTCTTCTGATGCCGCCCCTTAACTACATCAGCAATTGCCACTTGTGTGACACAATACGGTCATTATGGCACCCATCGAATGATAGAATAGTAAACGCCGATATCGATAGTATGTGGCGTGATGATTTGAGGTCCTGAGGTCGAACTGGCAGGTGATCGGTCAATACAGCCTTTCACTACTGCACTAACACCACCGGATTGCACTCGCCAAAATCAAGAAGAACGAATTTTGGGGCGTTACTATGTATTGTGGACAGTTACGGAAGAAATGGATCGCAAGCCGCACAGCCATGGCGGCAATTTTTCTGGCCATCGCTTTGCCTGACGGTGCTGGTGCAAGTGACGGATGGAAAATCGATCCTGACCTCAGCGAAGTCAAATTCGTCGCCTCGAAATTCAGAGAGCCGCTTGAGGGCAGCTTCAAGTCATTCCAGGTTGATATTGAATTTGACCCCGAAGCGCCAAGAGCCGGGCGCATCAAGGTGGAAATAGATACCGCCAGCGTTTCGACGGGCGTTGCGAAAATCGATGAGCTTCTCAGACAACCTGACTGGTTTGCAACCGAAAGTCATCCCGTCGCGCTGTTCGAGGCGTCCGGCTTCGATAAGATCGATGACAACAGATACGCTATCGAAGGCATAATCAAGTTGAAGGGCAAATCCGAAAAAATCCTGCTGGAAGCCAATGTGGACGTGGAAGATGATCCGTCGCAAGCGGGCCGGCTGGTCGCCAAAGCCAGTTCGGAAATTACCATCAAGCGGCTAGAGTTTCTTGTCGGAACAGGACCTTGGGCCGACGTCGGCGCCCTGGCGGACGAGGTTAAATTGCTGCTGAAGTTCGCCGCCACACGCCCAAAGGCAAGCAACCAGCAAACTGAACTGCCGTCTACACAAACGGTTGCGGGCGGGACAGTCTCGAAGACTGCGACCCGCCCATAATAATACGCCAACTTAACGCGGTTCTTTCCTACCTACTTTATCACCGCACAGGCATAACGCGCAGACGCATCATTACTTGATGCATGCACCGTGATCGCCCGATTGACGATGTCCGCCAGCGTCAGTCGCGCAGCCACTACGGGTTTTGTCGCCGTGCCGTCCTCATCGACGATAAGGTCAGGCAGATCGCCCAGGTGACTGCCAAAAACCTGGCCTTCAAAAGCTCCCGTGCCACTCACCCACAGGTGCCCACCGGCGGCCAGACCGGGCACCAATTTGCCGTCTTTCTCCGCGGGCCCGCAATCGGGGAACTCATGGACATGAAAAGCATATGCGCCAGATCTCATTCCTTTGAGATTTGGACGTAGCACCAGGGCTTTTTCTTTTCTATTGCCCACAACGATTTCGGAATTCATGATGGTGAGCGTGCCAAGCTTCTTGCCGACGCCATCGGCACTTGTCAGCCGGACCGATACCTCTGCCTCTGAGGTATTCTTCTCCCAGGCCAGAAACTTGTTGAACATATCAGTTTGCTGCTCGTCGGTCAGGGCTTCCAGTTTGGTGCTGCCGGACTTTTTGAGAAACTCGGCAAAATCTTCCCGCAACTCTGCGACCGTACGGTCATCTTCATGCTCAACAAGCCAGTCTTCCGAGGCCTTGAAGCGTGACCAATTCGATCGTGTGGTGGTCAGTTTGACTTTCTTCCATTCTGGATCGTATGGCGGTTTTTGCATTTCCGGGAGTTTGGAGAAAAGCGCCTGCACAAAATCGGTCATCTTCCGGTGCCGATTGTGCCTCGTTGGCCACCTGTTCACGACCAGGACGAGAGGTACTGACACGGTATCCAGCTGGCTGTCTTCCTTAAGAACTCCCGGCAGATCCTGTGCTGTGAGGGTTGTGCGGATGTAATAGTCGGGCAATTCGGACTGCGGCACCGGCAGCAATGTGAGACTGGCCTGTGTATCGGTGTTGGCCAAAATCATCCTCAGATCGTGACCCAGTACCACCGTAGCAGCAATCTCGCTCTCCGCCATTTTCCCGAGTGCCTCAGAATGTGGAAGACTTACTCTTTTCACATTGATGCCGAGGGCCTTGAACAAAAGTGCCGGTGTTGAGTAACTATCAACAGCATAGGGACCAAAGTTGACAACCTTGCCGGCCAAATCATTCACGCTATTGATGCCTTTGCCGGCAACGATAAAGACGTTCTCGGTGCACAGCTCAGCGATATATTCGAGCTTTGAGGTGATGCCGGGGATGACGTCGTCCTCGCGGACCGCTTCCAGGACGTCTGCCTGGACAATGCCCGCATCGACGCCCTTCAGATACAACACGTCAGAAATGTTCTGTGCTGAACCAAAACCAAGTACCGGCAAAACGCGCCTCGCGGTACGATCATTGAGCGCAATACCGATATCTTCGACCAGACGCGCACTGGTGCTGTGAATTCCACCGGCTACAATGGAAACGGTTGTGGCGTTGATACGCTGGGCCATCTGTTGGCGGGTTTCTGCACCTTGTACGACACTTCCAGCTGCAATCAGGTAAGCCAAAACACAGACCAGGACCGTTCCGAGTCCGAACTTGTACGCAACCATACTGCTTCTCCGTATTCTCAATAATAATAGAGTCGCGCCGCCCTACTTATCGGTACTATCCCGACTGTCGTTCCAGTATAAGTGATCGCCTCTTACCCTTTTGACTGTCAGCGACCATCCAAAAATCAAACAAATTAGTACTAGATTCGAACGGTTCACCACAGTTGACCCGCGGGCACACTAGCACAACTTGACGAAGAGTAAATATCATTGACGATTCCGGCCGAATTTTGTCGCCGATTAGCACCACTTAGACCCCAGATCGGTTGTGCCAGCACGTCAAATTGACTGGTCCCAGGAATCATCGACTGCCAGGTAGCTGTTCAGCAAGCTAGCGGACGATTCCCTGGCAAATCGAAAAGCCTGCAATACTGTTCAACACCGCATACCGGCGAAACGTCGTTACAATCATAAAGCGCGCTCATGGCCCGCACATCAGGCGACAGTTTCAGCCAGGTTTGATTGGATGCGATGAAAATTTGAATGTTGCGGGGCAGACGCTCAGGCTCATCGAAGGTGCCCGGAAATTCTGCGATCAAACGGGCTTCGCCGACATTCACCTGTGGACATTTGCCGGTCTTGATGCGGCCCGCCGGCTCTACGAAAGGCACGGGCATTTGGTTCTCGATGAACATCCTGACGATCAATGGGGCATCGAAGTTCTGGCGCAAAAATACGTCAGAACATGATCAGATCTCGCCCTCGATCCGGGTACTGTGAAAATACTCATGCAGATCAAATGTCGAGCGCTTGCCGATACTGTCGAAATTCGCGGCGAGCCAGGCATCGGCGGTGCGGCGGCCGATATCACGCAGGTGCGTGAGGAACTGCCACTCCGCATTCAGCTTGCTTGATGCATTGAGCGAAAGCAGGTCCTCTCCTGCCTCGATGATATGCATCCGAATGCGCTTGTAGCGGTTCTTGTCGAGATTTTCGGATTCAATCAGCCGGCTGACGAATTCGATGGCGCGCAGCTCCTTGTTGAGCGCAGCGTTGAACGTGATCTCGTTCATGCGATTGTGGATTTCGCGCGAGGTAACTGGCGTTTCGCGGCGCTCCATCGGATTGATCTGCGTGATCAGAATGTCATTTGAATCGGCCTGGTAGAAAAACGGAAACAACACCGGGTTGCCCATGAAGCCACCGTCCCAGTACGGTACTCCATCGATTTCAACGGCCTGAAACAAAAGCGGCAGGCAGGACGAGGCCATCACAGACTCAGCGCTGATTTGTTGACCGGTGAACACTTTGACCCGGCCAGTGTGAACGTTTGTCGCTGACACGAAGAGCTTCATGTCACTGCAGCGCCGGACCAGATCGAAGTCCACTTCCTCTTCCAGCAGATCCTTCAGTGGATTGAGGTTGGCCGGATTGAGATCATAGGGCGAGGCCATGCGCGTTATCAGGTCGAAAAACAAATAGGCTGGGTTGTGATCAAGGCTGTAATTGCCAAGCCAGACGTCGATGGGTGAACGCTGGATCGGACTCACCGCGCCGATACGCGAGATGTGCCGCCAGAAATGATGCAACTGCTCGCGCGCGCCGTCGTAACCTCCGCGCATGAAGCCGTTGACCAGCACGACCGCATTGACCGCACCGGCGCTGGTACCGCTGATCGCCTCTATGCCGATCCGGCCGTCCTGCAGAAGACGGTCAAGTACGCCCCATGTGAACGCACCATGGGCGCCACCGCCCTGTAGCGCCAGGTTGATCATGACGGGCTCGGAATTCGATGATTTGGACTTCGCCGCGGCCATCGGTCCCCTCCCCGTTCAGTGCGCGGTCCATCCGCCATCGACAGAGATGTTGGTACCGGTAATCTGGGCGGCAGCCTCCGAACACAAGAACACTGCTGTACCGGCAACTTGCTCGACGGTCACGAACTGTTTCGTCGGCTGGGCCTCCAAAAGCACATCGCGCTTGACTTCTTCCTCGGTGATGCCGCGCGCCTTGGCGGTATCGGGGATCTGCGCTTCGACCAGTGGAGTGAGCACATAACCCGGCGAGATGGCATTGCAGGTAATGCCGAATTCGGCAAGCTCGAGGGCGATGACCTTCGTGAAACCGACCAGGCCGTGCTTGGCCGCAACATAGGCAGACTTGTAGGGCGAGGCGACCAGGGAGTGGGCTGAGGCAATGTTGATGATCCGCCCCCAGCCGCGCTCCTTCATGGCGGCTGCAACAAGTCTGGTCAGGTGAAATGCCGAGGTCAGGTTGAGCGCCATGATGGCATCCCACTTGTCTTCGGGAAACTCCTCGATGGGGGAGACATGCTGGATCCCGACATTGTTGACGATGATGTCGATCGGCCCGAGCGCATCACGTGTGTCATCGACCAACGCTGCAATCGCATCGGACCGCATCATGTTCGCGGCGGAAAAGATTACCTCGGTGCCTGACGCAGCGACCTCGGTGCGAACAGCTTCGTTGTCTTCAGCCGTGCCGAGGCCATTGATGACGATATTGGCGCCGGCACTGGCCAGGGCATGGGCAATGCCAAGGCCGATACCCGATGTCGAGCCTGTGACGATGGCATTCCGGCCTTGAAGAAAGGGAGTTGCGGACATGACCTCGGTCCTTCACATTGCTCAACTAACTTACTTTGCGATGCAACCTAGTTGCTGGGGTGCAGAATTGAAAGGCAAATGGCGAGCCTCACGAAGGATTGACGCTCCGTCGCTTACTTGTAACATCTAAGTGCTCCCAAAAAATGCGGCAGACAAGTGACTTCGAATTGGACAAGTTTCGAAAGGACTAGGTGTGACGGTGCGCAGAATACGATCGACGGGCATCTTGTGTAGTGTAGCTTTGGCTCTGACAGGCGGGCTAAAGGACGCCGAGGCAGCTGACTATGACGTCGGTGTCTTGAAGTGCCGTTTCAACGGTTCTGATGCCGCAATCCACTTTGGCGCCAAGCGCCGTTTGAACTGTACTTTCTTTCCCCGGTACAGCAGGCGCAAAGAGCGCTATCATGGTGTCATCGAGAAATACGGCATTGAAGTCGGCATCATCGGTAAGCGTGCGATGAGCTGGAGAGTGACATCGAGCGAGCGCAAACGGTTGCAGCGCGGCGCGCTCACCGGCGCGTATCATGGCGCAACAGCCGAAGCCAGCCTCGGTAAAGGCTTTGCGGCAAATCTCTTGGCCAGCGGGCCGGACAAGTCCGTTGAGTTGCAACCGGTGGCGTTCCAGTCGCAAGATGGCCTGAACGTGGCTGCAGGCTATCTGGTGCTGACGCTTAAGCGGCGAAATTAATTAACGCACCGATCTCTCCTGCACATCGCTGACTAAGAAGCGGCGGCGCGCTAACAGCTAGAGCGGCGGTGCAGCGCTACTCATAAGCTCTGACACAAATGCATTCATGGTCGGAAAAGTCGCCATTGGCATGGCCAGTTCTGCGCCGAAGCCGGTATAACCTAATCCGCGACCTTCCCGGTTAATCCAAACAACATCTTGACCAAGCAAATTTGCCGGCCGCACGTCCGCGCGCAAACTCTGCGCCACGTGAAGAACTCGGTGTGGGGGTATCTTGCGTTCTGCCAGATCAGTCAGCCCGAGCACAAAATGCCGAAGCGATGGCTTGTAGGCTCCAGCCCTTTCGGCCGTCACCACAACTTCGAAGCAGTTGCCCAACAGGCATTGGCTTTTTTCAAACGAGGCATTGTCCATATTGGTCAAGGCACCGAGCACATAGCGTTCTCGCAATCGTGCCAGTGCCGCGACACTATCTTCGTAGGGAGGCCAAGTAACCACGGAATTACCGAACCGGGTACGTTCTTCCGGGTCAATGTCCAAGTCGAGCTCGTCGGCAATGTAAGTGAATGCAGAACGAAGTATTTGCGGATAGGGACGAGCGGGCGATAGCGCTTGATAATGGGCACGAGCACGATCGAACGCGTCAAGCAGAGCATCATCGTCCAACGCGGCACCGTTGGCCTTGATCCATCGGCCTAGTGTTTGGAGGATCGGTGGCTCCCAATCAATCAATGTACCATACACATCGAATGTTATTGCGTCGTACTTGTGCGCATCCATCGTCTATAATCTGTTTTGTGACGCATTAAATGAGCCGGATTTCTAACTAAGTCGCCCTTTCAGTGCCAGTGCTGATTTGAGGGGCGTTTCCCATAAATCTCATTTACTATTTCCACTATATGGGAATTGCTCTCGAATATGAGAACATCAACATTGAATTGACAGGCGCTTTCCACAAAATCTCGTTTACAAACTCCATAATATGAGAAATATTCTCGTTTATGAGAGATTCGTGCATCATCGACAAATCACTCGACGATCGCATGGCCGCTCGCTTGAAAGCCCTTCGCAACGAGCGTGGTTGGTCACTTGATGAACTGTCGATCAAATGCGGGGTCAGCCGAGCCACGTTGTCGCGCCTGGAAAATGCCGAAGTCAGCCCCACTGCATCGGTGCTGGGCAAACTGTGTTCAGCCCACGGTCTGACGATGTCCCGGCTGATGGCCATGGTGGAGACGGTTTTTGCCCCTTTGGTGCCACGTGAAGACCAGGCAAGTTGGGAAGATCCGGAAACCGGGTTCTGTCGAAAGACCGTTTCGCCGCCGGCACAAACCTTGAGCGCCGAACTCCTGGAATGTGTATTGCCCGCCGGCAAGCGTATTGAGTATCTCAATCCGCCTGTACCGGGACTTGAGCACCATATCTTCGTTCTTGAAGGGTTCCTGGAGATGACCGTCGATGGAAATCTGTATGGGCTGCGCAAGGGCGACTGTCTGAGATACCAACTCTACGGACCGTGCGTTTTCGAGACCCGCAAGGATCAGTTGGCAAAATACGTCCTGGTCATAGTTTGAGGCGACATGCACAAGCAGGACTTTGACATTGAAGCTATTTGACCCGACACCATCAATGATCATTTGAGTGGGCTTGGAGAGATACTGGTCGGATGTGTGGCTAATGGTGCCAGCGTTAGTTTCGTCCTGCCGCACAACTTACAGGACACTTTGGAATTCTGGACAGACCAAGTGCAGCCAGGCGTGATTTCCGGTGAACGGTCCTGGATACGGCAAGTGACGGAGCCAGAGCAACTCGATCTGTCGCTGGGCCATGAGCATGCCGGTGTAATCCTGGGTTTTGCAAGAGACCCAATTGAAGAGCGATATGATGCCCCGACAATCATGCTCAAGACACTTTGACTGAGCATGCCGGCAGTGATGACATTGGCGGTCGGACTCGCTGGAACATTCGTGGCAGTGCAAGCCCGATCTGTGCGCGAACGGCCTCTCAATCGGGTGCGCTGTTGCTCTCTGGCGCCTATCTGACCGCACGAATTGAAGGTTCTCGGCAACTCTTGTGCGCCGTCCGAGCGATCAGCAGTCTCAGTTTGGCACGTTTCCACCCTGCGTAACTCACGCCTGCTCCAATGCACAAATCGCGTCGAGCTCCTGCAGGGCAGCAGCAAACTCCTGCGAAATCATCTTTACATGGGTGGCGATATCAAAGGATGTTCCAGTGCGTGCAAGTTCTTCCAACTGGTTGCAGGCACCGGCGGCGCGCGCGGCGCCCATATTGGCGCACATGGATTTCAGTGCATGAGCCGCATCCGCCAGCGCACGCAGATCCTCGGCGCCGGCTTTGTCCTCCACTTTGGCCAGCGCCGGTGGGCCAAGTTCCCTGAACAGCTCAGTGGTCTTGAGCAGCAGATTGCTGTCGCCCCCGGACATCAACCGCACGTTCTCGATTACCTGCCGGTCAATAGCGGGCTGGTGATTATGGGCAGATACGGGACACCCGGCGTCATCGGCGGCGGGTTGACATGCTTGATCGGCATTGCCCGCTGCAGAATTGGGTAGCCAGGCTGCCAGGCATTTGGCAATTGTTTTCAGGGTGAAGGGCTTGGTTATGAGATCGTCCATGCCCGCCTCACGCCATTGATTGCCTGATGCGCCGGCAAGCTGGGCGGTCAGGGCTATTACCGGGGTACGTCGCTTACCCGACGCCTCTTCGTGGCCCCGAAGCAATCTGGTAGCCGCATATCCATCCATGACCGGCATGCTGCAGTCCATGAAAACCAATCCGTAGTCATTGGCCTGCCAGCGTGCGATGGCTTCCTGGCCGTTCTCAGCGGTTTCAACTGTAACGTTTAGCCGCCGCAGCGCTTCGGCAATGACTTCGAGGTTGATCGCGTTGTCGTCGGCCACCAGTATCCTTGTTCCAGCAAAGTTGGGCAGTTCGCCGACTTGAGAATTTGAATCAGATAGGGCTTCGGCGCCGCGCAGCCTACCGTCGGACAATCTCTCGATGATATCAATCATGTCGTACCGACAAATCGGGCGCATGATCTGGTCATGTGCCCTGCCGGATTTGAGCAGAGCTTCGGCCGACACATCGCCGAGTTCGCACACCACGAGGACCGGCACCCCGTTCGGTAAGTCGACCATGGTTTGGGTTGTAGCTGCATCGGCAAAAATAACGCTATACCGATCGAACGCTGTGGTAGCAGCATTGGCGGGATCGATGACCTCGCACTTGATGGAGAACATCGAAAGATAACTGGCAATCGCCCGGGGGGTCGCGCTGCCGCGGACAAGCACTGCCGCTGTGCCAAGGGCCGCAGCACCTAAATCCCGAAGAGGTCGTGCCGGCTCGACGACAGTTGCCGGTATCTGGAACGAAAAGCGCGATCCCTTGCCGGGCTGGCTTACAACCTTGATTTTGCCCGACATAGCTTCGATGAGTTTCTTGCATATCGAAAGTCCCAGCCCCGTTCCGCCGAACTGTCGCGTCGTCGACTGATCGGCCTGCGAGAAGGATTGGAAGACCTGATCGAGTTTGTCGGCGGCAATGCCTATGCCGGTGTCGATCACTGCCACTTCCAGCATCGAGCCGTTCTCACAAGCGGAATCTCCCCGGCGGGCATTAACGGTGACGGCGACATAGCCGGTTTCGGTGAATTTAAGCGCGTTGTTGACCAGGTTCGAAAGTATCTGGTTGACGCGTACCGGGTCGGTCAAGATGGTCTCTGGGACGTCTGGCGCGACATAGGCCGTCAGATCGAGGTTCTTGTCGTTGGCGCGGGTCCAGAACAGGCTCATGACATCATCGACAATCAAGCAGGGATCCACCGGCACCGACTCAAGTTCTAGCTTGCCGGCTTCGATTTTCGACAGATCGAGAATGTCATTGATGATCGCCATGAGGCTTTGTCCCGAACGGGCGATGACTTCGGCGTAGCGTTGCTGGCGAGCCGGCAGACCGCCACCGGCCAGGAGTTCCGCCATCACCATGACACCGTTCATTGGCGTGCGGATTTCATGGCTCATGGTCGCCAGAAAATCGGACTTGGCGCGGTTTGCAGACTCGGCCTCCTCCATGGCCTCCTGCAACTCATGGGTGCGTTCGCGCACCGTGCGTTCCAGATTGTCGCGATGGGCGGCGAGTTGAGCGTCGCGCGCGCTAATCTGTTCGAGCATTTCATTGAAGCTCTCGACCAATTGACCGGTTTCATCGTCACTCAGCTTTTCGACCCGCGCAGAAAAATCGTGGTCCTGCCGCACCTGCGCCATGGCATGTGTCAGATTGATCAAAGGCTCGGTGATACGTCGTTTGAGCCTCGTGGTGACGGTAAGGCCGATCATGCTCGCCAGCGTGGCGGCGGCAACGATCGCCATCAGGCTTTCCAATAATCGATACCGTAAGTCAGAAATGTCGGCGAGCAGCATCAGCTGCCCGACCGTCCGTCCGCCGTGTACAATCGGTACGACAATCGGCAGCGACGCACTTCTTAGCAGCGTCAAAAATGACTGCGTGTTGGATCTTTGCTGGCCGGCTGATTGCTTTTGAGGACTTACTAGAATCGCCGTGCCGAGAGCCGCGAATTGCCTGCCATCCGGGCGCATGATCGCCGCATATGGCACGCTTGGCAATCTGCCGATCGCCCGTAATGCATTCAACGCCTGCTGCCTGTCATTCCCGTCGACGAAAGGTCCAACAACCGCGGAAAACACATGTGCCGTCGCTTCAAGTTCATGGTGCCGAGCGGTCAGGTCGCTGGTGGTCTGGCGCCACACAAATGCGCCGCTCGCACTAAATACAGCAACGATTACCGCGCTGAGCACCATCCGCGAAATTTTGGCACCGATGGAATTTCGCTTTTTTGTCAATTGTTGGCTCTGACGGATACGTGTGAATCGTGTGGTGGTCCACAGACAAGTAGATGAACGAAAATGGTTAAGGATTGCCTTTTCAGGCCGCTGGGACACCAACACCGGTAAGCAGCACATCGGCTTGGAGCCGACGCTTCAGACGCATCTCGCGTTAACAGGCAAATGAAGGGCAAACCTTGGCTCGAACGCTCTTCGTCTCTGATCAACAACAACTGGGACGTGCGGGAAAAACGTTAAGTCTTTTTAATGGATTGCCGCCCATAATTCAGATCCGTCGGTACGCAAACCGGAATATATCAGCAACAAACCATGGGCACTTGCAGGCGCGTTCTAATTGTCGATGACGATCCGATCCTTCGTGTGATCGTTCACTCCTATTTCGATAACCTAGGAGGCTTCGAGATTTTCCAGGCCGCCGATGGAAGGGGCGCACTGGAGATCGTTGAGCACCGCGGTCACGAGATCGATTTCATAATGTGCGATCTCAACATGCCGGAACTCGACGGCATTCAGTTTCTCAGACAACTTAAAGATCACGTCTTTTCCGGGGCGATCTGTATTCTGAGCGGCGAGGATCAACTCGTCGTCGAGACCGCACAAAAACTGGCCCACCTGCACAGTCTGAGGATCGTTGGAGCGCTGCAAAAGCCTCTGAATGTCGGCGATCTCGATCAACTCATCCCCAGAATTTCAGAAAGCGACGCAAAGGAAAAATCGCGTCCTTTCTTCTCAGTTTCCGAAAGTGCCTTACGGAATGCGATTGATAAAGGTCAGATCGAGCCGTTCTATCAGCCGAAGGTTGAAGTTTCGTCACGTAAAATTGTTGGAGTCGAGGCCCTTGCGCGCTGGACTCACCCGCAATTCGGGATGATTGCTCCGGGCGACTTTATACCAGTCGCCGAACAGTCCGGTTTAATTGGCAATCTGACCAGCGCCGTCCTTACAAGAGCAATGGATGATGCAAAGCGTTTGCAAGCGTGTGGAATCTTCATCAAGACTGCCATCAATATAGCCGCTGACTTGTTGCACAATCTTGACTTTCCAGATCGAATTTCAGCCGAGATTGAGGCTGCAGGACTAAATCCTCCAGACTTTGTTCTGGAAGTTACCGAAAGCGGTATCCTTCAAAAGACTTCAGATCCCATGGAGGTGTTGACCCGATTGAGAATCAAAGGCTTCGGATTGTCCATTGACGACTTTGGAACCGGTCATTCCAACGTTGATCAACTGCGCAATTTTCCGTTCTCCGAGCTCAAGATTGATCGTTCGTTCATACAAGGCGCCACAAAAGACAGTATTTCCAAGGCGATCGTAGATGCAGCTGTCCTTCTGGGTCGGGAATTGAACATGCGGCTCGTTGCCGAAGGTGTCGAAACGCAGTCGGATTGGAATTTCGTGGCGGAAAACGGGATCGATGAGATCCAGGGCTTTCTTGTCGCAAAACCAATGCCCGCGATGGAATTCATGCGATGGCACAATGAGCATGGTGGATCGTTCACCTTTTCCGAACAATCGGCCGCGAAACGTGATCAAAGGCAGGCCGCACATGTTTGAGACCGTGCTAGTAATCGACGATGATCCGATCTTTTGCGAGATTACGCAAAGCTACCTTAAGGAATCGGGCGTCAGGGAAGTCTTTGTCGCCCGGAACGGGCACGATGGCCTGGGTATCTTGCAGCAAAATTCAGGTCGGATTGATTTCATTATCTTGGACCTCAACATGCCAGAAATTGATGGCATTGAGTTTTTGAACAGACTTAGTCAAATGTCGTTTTCTGGGGCTATCGCTATTGTCAGCAGCGAGGTGCCGGTTGTCATTGACATGGCCGCCAGCCTGGGAAAACAGTACAATCTGAACATTGTGGATGCGCATAAGAAACCCTTGGCCAAGAGCGACATAGATCGCTGGTTTGCCAGACGTGATGGCTGACTAGAAGCGTGTCTTTCTCGTATGGAACCCTTTGATGGTCCAAACCTGGTCACTCGGCTAGTTGCGGAATGCAGCGCGATGAGGGTCATCGGGCAAGTGCCGTAACGACGTCCAGCGGGCGCAGGAACACGATCCAATGATTCCATGTGAGAAAGAAACGCTTTAGGCGTCGAGGACGCCAAAGAGCTCGACGGCCTAAAAACCGCGCTTGAAGACATGGAGCGCCGCGATCACCGATACGGTGCGCAAATCATGGGCCACAGCCTATGGTCTTGTCTCAGATCCCATGCGTCGAGCTGCCCGAATTCAGCATGCCACTGCGTCCTGAGGCGCCCGATAAGAGCGTCGACTTGCAAACAGGCACCACAACCTCAATCCCAATAGACCCTAGCCGGCGGCTGCCAGAGCCGAGTGCACAAGGCGATGAAAGTGGTGGATCGCCTTCTCCCCGATTCCATCGCGGTCCGGATCGACGATGATCGGGCCCTGATCATAACCCTTTGACATCAGCCCGCGTTGCACCGACTCACACAAGGCGGTGTCCTCGGGGCCAAGAACCGTATTGCCGTATTTGCGTCGCTCGGGATGGGTCTTGCCGTCGGCTGACAGGGTCGTGCCCTCGAACAGGGATTTGTCATGGCAAACCGGGCGGACTGCCAAGGCGGTCAGATCATTACCGCCTGGCAGGACGTTGAAGGTCATGTTCGGCCACAGGAACCAGAAGGCGGAGAACTGGGCGCCGTCGGGATCGACGGGATAGGCGTCGTTCTCAGGGCGAATATCGTCGCCCAACTGGCGGGACCACAGGCCGAACGTATCGAGCCTATAGGTGTCCAAGCAGATCATCGAAGCGAACGCCGGGTGGGCATGGCTGCAGTGATAGCATTCGACATAGTTGTCGACGACGACCTTCCAGCCGGCATTGATGTTCGGGTCGACGAACCGCCCGGGGACCGGCCTTAGATCATCGATGAACGGCACCCTCTGGCGGATGTCAGCAGCCAGGTCGCTGGCCTGTTCGTTGAGGCTGACGGCGTTGTCATCAAGGTTGACGAACACACAGCCGAGAAACTCTTCAAGGCGCACCTGTCGCAAGCCGAAATTAGCCTTGCAGAATTCCGGCCGCTTGTCGCTATTTGGAGCGCCCCTGAGAGCACCATCCTTCTCATAGGTCCAGGCGTGATAGGGGCAGGTGATGACGTTCTTCACCTTGCCCGCGCCCTGTAGGAGCTCATGGGCCCGGTGCCGGCAGACATTGTAAAACGCGCGCAAGCCACCATCCTCGCCACGCATGACGAAGATGTTCTGGTCACAAATGCGCATTGTCAGGTAGTCGCCGGAATCGGGCACTTCGGCGACATGGCAAATATACTGCCACGTGCGGTAAAAGATCAGTTCCTTTTCCAGGTCAAAGAGCGCTGGGTCCGTATAGTATGCGGACGGCAGCGTATAGGATTGCTGCGGATCGTCATTGAGCGGCAGACGCAGTTCGGGTAGAGCAGAAATCTTGTCCAACATGGCAATCCTCCCAAATTCCGACAGCAGTATCGCAGCAATAGTACTTCACGACCACTCGAGCACGACCTTGCCGCTGGAGCCGGAATTCATGACGGCGAACCCCGCTTCGAATTCGTCCGCTGCGAAGCGGTGGGTGATGACACGGCTGACATCAAGGCCGTTCTGCAGCATGGCGATCATCTTGTACCAGGTCTCAAAGATCTCTCGACCATAGACACCTTTGATGGTGATTGCCTTGAAGACGATGCGCGACCAGTCGACCAGCGACTTGCCGGGGGGAATGCCGAGCATGGCGATACGGCCGCCCATAATCATGGCCTCGACCATCTGGTCGAGCGCGACCTGGGCGCCGCTCATCTCCAGACCAACATCGAAACCCTCCTTCATACCAAGGGAACTCGAAACCGCTTTCAAGTCCGTGTCGTTCACATTGACCGGCACGATGTCCGCCACCCGAGCGGCCAAGTCGAGCCGGTCCTGGTTGATGTCGGTGATGACGATATGCCGGGCGCCGATATGGCGGGCGACGGCGCCGGCCATGATGCCGATTGGACCGGCGCCGGTAATCAGAACATCCTCGCCGACAAGGTCGAAAGATAGAGCCGTATGGACGGCATTGCCGAGCGGGTCGAGAATGGCACCGATGTCGTCACTGATGTCGTCCGGCAACGGCACGACATTGAAGGCCGGCAGGCGCAGATACTCGGCGAATGCGCCGGGCTCATGGACGCCAATGCCACGGGTTTCGGGATCAAGATGAAACCGCCCTGCCCGGCTGGCCCGGCTCATCTTGCCAATCAAATGGCCTTCACCGGAGACGCGCTGACCGATTTCAAGGCCCTCGACATTGCTGCCAAGCTCGACGATCTCGCCGGCAAATTCGTGACCGGTGATCAGCGGCACAGGCACTGTCTTGCTGGCCCAGTCGTCCCAGTTCCAGATGTGGATATCGGTACCGCATATGCCGGTCTTCCTGATCTTGATCAGAACATCTTCCGGGCCGATATCCGGCACCGGTTCGCGCGACATCCACAGGCCTTCGACCGGCTTGGCTTTGACGAGCGCCTTCATGCCGTTCGGGCGTTCGGTATTGAGCGTCATTGAATTGCTCCTACAGCTTTGCCAGCCTTGTCAAAGGCCTTCAGGGCAAACTCCAAGTCCCCGCGGGTCAAGCCAGCATTCATCTGCGTACGAATGCGGGCAGCGCCCTGCGGCACGACGGGAAAGAAGAAGCCAGCCACATAAACGCCCTCATCAAAGAGCTTTGCTGCCATTTCCTGCGCAAGAACGGCATCGCCGAGCATGACGGGTATGATCGGGTGTTCACCAGGCAGCAGATCGAAACCGAGCGCTTCGAGACCCGAACGCCAGAACGCGGCATTGTCGAACAGGCGGGTGCGCAGGTCATCGCCTGTTTCGATAATGTTCAGCACTTCAATACCGGCCGCAACGATAGCCGGCGGCAAGGAATTCGAGAACAGATAGGGACGCGCGCGCTGACGCAGGAGATCGATGACGGGTTGGGGTCCGACAGTGTAGCCGCCGATAGCACCGCCGAGGGCCTTGCCAAGCGTGCCGGTAAGAATGTCGACGTCATCCATAATGCCAAAATGTGCATGGGTACCGCGACCCTGCGGGCCCATGAAGCCGGTGGCGTGGCAGTCATCGACCATGACGAGGGCATCATGCCGTTTTGCCAGCGCCGTGATCTCCGGCAGCCTGGCGAGATAACCGTCCATGGAGAATACTCCGTCGGTGGCAATCATTATGAAGCGGGCACCTGCCTCACGAGCCTCGATCAGCCGGGCTTCCAGTTCGTCCATGTCGGAGTTTGCATAGCGGTAGCGTTTGGCCTTGCACAGCCGGATGCCGTCGATGATCGAGGCATGGTTGAGCGCATCTGAGACGATCGCGTCGTCACCAGTAAGAAGCGGCTCGAACAGGCCGCCATTGGCATCAAAGCAGGCGGCAAAAAGGATGGCGTCATCCTTGCCAAGGAATTCGGCCAGGCGTTGTTCCAGTTCACGGTGCAACTCCTGCGTACCGCAGATAAAACGGACGCTAGCCATGCCGTAGCCGTGCGTATCAAACGTCTGTTTGGCGACTTCGATGAGCCGCGGATCGTCCGCTAAACCGAGGTAATTGTTGGCACAAAGATTGATAACCCGGTCGTGGCGATGGCCATCGTGCTCAACAACAATATGGCCGGACTGCGGTGATACGATCGCCCGCTCCCGTTTGTACAGGCCGGAAGCATCGATGTCGCGAAGTGTTGCCGAAACATGATCGAGAAATGCGGTTGTCATTGCGACGCTCCCATAGCCTGCGTCAGTGTTCAATCCTCAATATGGGTACCAGTTCTATCTGGCCAATGACAATTGCAAACACAAGTACGATCGGAGCGGAGCGCGCCGTCGAGCCGTCTTAACGATCATGTTGGAGTGATGTCCGGGGCAACACTGAAACTGGTGCCCCAAGGTGGCGAGATGACGACGACGTGGTCCTGTCTGCGACCGATACCCTTTCGGTTTAGCGGCATCACCGGTTTAGACTGCGCAGCCGACTCTTGATGACCTCCGTTCGGCCTCGAAGCGGCTGGCAAACTGTTGATAGTCATCAATGGATAGCGGTTCGCTGAAGTAATAGCCTTGGGCGTAAGTCGCGCCATAGTTCTTGACGAAGGAAAATTCGGATTCTGTTTCAACGCCCTCAGCGACCGTTTCCAGTCGCAAAACGTCGGCAAGGTAGAAGATGGTTTTCGCGATCGCGCGGTGGCGAGCGCTGTGTTCAGCCGTCTGTACGAATGAACGGTCTATTTTTATGACGTCAAACGGGAAATCCTTCAGGGTCGCCAGACCGGAATGACCGGTTCCAAAATCATCGACGGCGAACCGGATGCCGACCCCCTTTAGGGCTTTCATATGCGAGCGTACCTGTTGGGGTTCACGCATGGCAACCGACTCGGTGATTTCAAGCTCTATCGTCGACGGATCAGTTCGGTGCATGACCAAAGCCCTGCCGATTTTGTCCGCGAAGTCGCGCTGTTCGATTTGCGCAACAGAGACATTGAGAGCAATCGTGAGCCCTCTGCCGAAGGTGTTCAGCCGATTGCTGAGCTGGCAGACCTGCTCAATGACACAATTTCCGATACCAACGATGAGTCCGGACTGCTCCGCAACTTCAACGAAATGGTACGGCCCGAGTACACCACGTTCGGGATGGTTCCACCGGACAAGTGCCTCGACTTTTCCAATCCGCAGTGACTCGCAGTGAATGATGGGCTGCAGATAAACCTCAAACTGGCGCTGAGCGATCGCATCCCGCAGCTGTTGCTCCAAATTCGACCGTTTCATCTGCGAGTTAAACCGCCGCAGTTTGGTCCGGCCGATTCGCGATATCGAATAACGGATCGCCCGTTCCAGGCCGGCGCTCGTCAATGCCGTCTTCTCGAAAAAATCTGCGGCACCGGCCTGCGACGCCATGAGATCGATCTCACGGTCGCAAACGCCGGCGACCAGAATCATCGGCACGTCAATGTTCAGATCGTTGGCTTCATGAATGAAATCGATGCCGGTATATGCGCCGATCTTGTAATCGACGAGGCAAATATCGATTTGTTCGTTTTCGAGTCGGCTAAGTCCAGCACTATGACCCGTCTCCCAGACAAGGGAAATATCATAGCCTTCCACTTCATCAAGCAGTTCTCTTATGATGATATGGTCGTCTTCGTCATCTTCGACGAGCAATATGTTTAGCGGCAATTTCACGGTTGCAGCACCTGCCCCCAAATTTTTCCCTCTCCTCAGCAGGATCGCCCGTATACGTTATTGAACGGTCGGTTAAATCGGCGTTAATCCTGGAGGAGCGCAATCAAGAGATCACTGTGTGACACCTGGAAAGATGAGGCTTTTCAAGACTGGTGGCGATTGTGTACCAACGCTGGGGATAAGGGAGGTCGTGGGTGATATGCCAGACGAGGTCTTTGGAGTTTCAAGTGCACTTGAATGGTGGAAACTGATCTTCGGTGCGTTCAAGGCCGCCCGCGTCAGTCAGGTCGCGTACGTGCCCGACGCAGGGCACACCTGCCTCATTGAAGCCTGTATCTTGGACGCCGAATTTCACGCGATTGCCCTCACTACGGAGGAAGAAGGCGTTGCAGTTCTGGCTGGTGCCTGGCTCGGCGGCCAGCGCGGTGTACTCCTGACGCAGTCGTCCGGTATCGGCAACTGCATCAACATGTTTTCGCTTGCCCAGACATGCCGCTTCCCGCTAGCCCTGTTCGTGACGATGCGCGGGCAATGGCACGAATTCAATCCCTGGCAAGTGCCAATGGGCAAGTCGACAGACATCCATCTGACAGCTGCAGGCTTCCAGACGATGACCGCGAATTCGCCGGATGATGTCGGCCCCATGGCGACGGCGACGCTGGACCAGGCGTTCTCGGGCGGCGGCATGGCGGCATTGCTGCTGCATCAGCGCCTGATGCCCGTCAAGACATTCGGCACGTGAGGCGGGCAGATGGAAAAGAAAAGAAGATCCGAAACCTTTGCCCTGCGCCGCCGCGATGTTGTCAAGCAACTAATCCAGGCTCAGGACGATTTGCTGGTCATAGCCGGCCTCGGCTCAACCGCTTGGGACATCACCGCCGCCGGCGACCGCGATCTGAATTTCCC
>JAEKFU010000531.1 GCA_016522385.1 Pseudomonadota bacterium | reverse complement strand
GTTCACAACCGACCCGGTCATCTAAGGCCGTGGGCCGCGAGCAATGAAGAGAGTGGAGGAATTTCTAATGAAGACCAGCAGGATTTTCGCAAACATTGTGCTTAGCCTCGGCCTGGCACTCGTCTTGGGTACAACGGCTGATGCGGCAAAGCGCGGCAAGTATGAGGAGACCGATTTCACCGGCGGTGGCTCCGTCAAGGGCAAGGTGAGCTTCGAAGGTGCTCTCCCTGCCGATGCCAATGAGAAGATCAAGATCACCAAGAATGTCGAAGTCTGCGGCGAAGGCGACCGCGAAGTCGTGTGGGTTGATGTCAAGGACGGCGCACTGCGCGGAGTCTTTGTTTTCATCGACAAGATCAAGAAGGGTAAGAAGTGGCAAAAACCAGAGATGGGCACTTACCTTGTCGATCAGAAGGGCTGCCGGTTCCGGCCCTGGGCCCAAGTCGTCAGGCCCGGACCGATCATCATCCGCAACAGCGATGCCGGCGTGCTGCACAACATCAATGCCCGCGAACTGATCGGGGTCGAAAAAGGGCGTGTGGTCAAGAAGACCCTGTTCAATTTCGGACAGCCCGAACCCGGCGATATCAACGAAGAGATCAAACCGCGCCGCTCCTCATATATCGGCATCAACTGCGAGGCGCACAATTTTATGTTTGGCTTCCTCATGGCGCCGGTCCATCCCTATGCTGTCGTCGTCGGCGAGGACGGCTCATTCAGCATCGATAACCTGCCGGCGGGCAAATACACCCTTAAGGCCTGGCATCCGCGCTACGGTATCAAGAAAACCAAGATCACCGTTGAAGACGGTGGAGCCATCGATGCCAACTTCACCTTCTCCGACAGCGAATGACACAGGTGGTTAGCGGGCAATAAAGCGCGGGACGCCGGCAATGGCTAAGCGACAAAGGCGAAGCGCCAGCACTTCAGGGATCGCAACAGGGGCGTTCCCTGTGCTGGGCATTGCGGCCCTTGTCGTCTCCTGTCTGGTCATCACTGCAAATCCGGCATTTGCGCAGGAAGAGAATGTCTATCGCCAGTTCCTGGGTATCGATTCCCGGCGCCTGGTGTGGTTCCTGGCGCAGATGCACCTGTTCTTCGGTGCATTCGTCCTCGGCGTGCCGCTGTTTGCCGTGATAATCGAGATTGTCGGCTGGAACAACAAGGATCCCAAATTCGACAAACTTGCCTATGAGTTCACCAGCCTGCTGAGTGTGGCCTACGCCACAACAGCAGCGCTGGGCGGACTGCTGGCGTTTGCGCTGTTCACGCTCTACCCCACCTTCATGGGCTACATGGCGGGCATCTTCAAGGACGTCATGTTCCTCTACGCGCTGTTGTTCTTCGGTGAGACCTTTGCGCTCTATCTCTACTACTATGGCTGGAACTGGCTGAAGAGTGATCACCCCTTCGCCGTAAACCTGCAATGGGTCTTCAAGGGCCTTGCCGTGATCGTCGCCGCCTTTGGCCTGGCGTTTGCGGCGGGACTGATCGGTCCGCAAATGCGCGCCGACACGCGATGGTTCATACTGCTCCTCTACATCGCGCCGCTTTCCATCGGGTTTTGGATGCTGCGTGATTTGAAATCCTCGCACATCTTCATCGGCATTCTGCTCAATATCTTCGGTACCGCCATCATGCAGCTGGCCAATAGCTGGGCAGGCTTCATGATGAGCCCGGTCGGCGTTGATGGCGAAGGGGCTTTCGTTGGCAGCGTCTGGCAAGCCTTCGAGAATGTCCTCGCCACTCCCATCGCCATACATCGGATGCTCGGAAACCTGGCATTTGGCGGGCTGGTGGCCGGCTCCTATGCCGCGGTCAAATTCATCGGCGCAAAAACCGAAGAGGAGAAGGCGCATTACGACTGGATGGGCTACATCTCCAACTTCGTTGCCATCGCGGCGCTCATCCCCCTGCCCTTTGCCGGCTATTACCTGGGGCGGGAAGTCTATTCGACCAGCGCCGTCATGGGCAACAACATGATGGGCGGTGACTTTTCCTGGACCTTCATCATTCAGGCCATGCTGGTGGGCTCACTGTTCATCATTTCCAACTACTATCTTTGGAGCGGCATGACCCGCATCCCCGGCGCAGAACGCTACTACAAGTTCATCAAGTACATATTGCTGGCGCTGATCGTCTCCTTCGCCATCTGGCTGACGCCGCACAACCTGCCGCTTTCAAGCCAGGAGGTTGGCGAGATGGGCGGCAGTCAGTATCACCCGATGCTCAAATACCTCGGCCTGATGCCGGCCAAGAACGCTGTGGTCAACCTGATCATCCTGGCGACCTTCTTCAGCTTCCTTCTCTATCGCCGCGGCAACGTGCTGGAAGAGGTATCAATCCGTGACCAGGGCAATATCGCACGGTTCACCATCATCGGCGTCGGTCTCGCCGCCATTGTGCTGGTCGGCCAGTACGCCGTGACCATGCTGAACATGGATCCCGGCGAACTCGACCTGCCGGCGGACCTGGCCGAATACATCCGCATGATCGGCTATCTGCTGCTGTTTGAGTGCGCGGTCGGTGGCTTGGCCATCGTGCTGGCACTGATGGACAAGGGCAAGCTCGGGCAGGCCCTCTATCTTTCCGTCACCGCCTTCAACGTCACCATATTCCTCGGTGTGTGGGGCTTCGTGGTCATGGAGAAGGCTTCGCCAGTGCTGCGCAACGTTGCCGTCGCGCAGTTCCTGCAGTTGATCAGCTGCCTGATACTGGTTTCGGTCATCGATGCCTTCCTGTTCAGGCGGGCGAAATCCCTTGGTCCGCTCAAATGGGGCAAAATGAGCGTGTGCTCGCAATATGCCCTTTTGCTGCTGACGTTCGTCATCACCATGAACATGGGTCTCATGGGCTTCATCCGCTCAGGCCTGCGCGGCGACTGGCACATTTTCGGCGTCATGCGTGATACTTCCGAATGGGCCTATACGCCGAGCAATTTCGTCATGACGCAACAGGTGGGCGGTGCGGTGCTTTTGTTCATGATCGGCTGCGCCTTCATGTTCTGGCTCGGTGGCATCGCCGCCAAAAAGGAACCGGAGTGACGCCATGAACGTGACGATCACCCGTGTGTTTCCTTTTCTCTTGATCGTGCTGGGCGTCTTCTTGTGGATCGGCTATTCCATCACCGAACTCACCGGCGGTGGCCAGAAGACTAGCGCGGCAGTGGATATCAGTCCGGAAGGCGGCGAATCCATCTATTGGGGCAAGGGCCGCTGTTTCACCTGTCATAGCGTTGGCGGCCAGGGCAGTGCGGTGCGCGGACCCAATCACGGCCAGTTTGGCGACAAGTTTCCGCTCCCCATGGGCGCGCGGGCAGCGGTACGCGCCAGTGAACGGGCGGAAAAGCTTGGGTCGGAATTCACGGCCGTCGACTACGTTGTTGAAAGCCTTGCCAATCCCGGTGCCTACGTGGTCCAGGGCTATAAGAACGAGATGGCTGTGGTCTACGCACCGCCGATCTCCTTGAGCCTGAAAGAGATCAAGGCAGTTGTGGCCTATATGATGTCGCTCGGCGGCGATCTTGATATGGCGGCGATCGACACGGCACCGAGCGAAGTGACAGCCGCCTTCTACGCCAAGATCTCTGCAGCGGCGGCCGCCGGCGGCGGCGACCCTGAAAATGGTGCGGTGGTCTTTGAAGACAATTGCAGCGAGTGCCATACGCTCAACGGCGAAGGCGGCGAAATCGGGCCGTCCCTCACCGGCATCAGTGCCAAGGGGTTGAAGCACATTTCGGAGTCGATCCTGCAACCGGCGAAGGCGCTGGCCAAGGGATTTGAGACCTATGTGCTTGTCGACAATGACGGCCGGCAGACAGTCGGCCTGAAAACGCGCGACGAGGCTGGTGAAGTCGACATCACAAAGGCCAATGGCGACGTGGTCACCGTCGCCAAGGCGGACATCAAATCCATAAAGATCGACGACACCAAGTCGGTCATGCCTGACGACCTCTCCGAGGCCCTGACGGTCAAGGATTACCAGGACATTCTGTCCTTCCTGATGCTGCAAAAACCGAAAGCGGAACAATGAGCGAGGCGAACCGGTGCAACATGTCATGAGGAACCCAGCCATGGGCGAGCGGTCATGAAGAAACTGAAGATCAGCAGCTTTGTGTCTGTGGCAGCGACGCTGCTCATCGTCTACGCTTTGGTGAAGTGGGGCATTCCGGCCGTTTCACGTGAGATCACCACTCTGCCCTTCCCACTGCCTGTGCCCGGCACCTTGATGTTCATGTACATGGTGCTGACCATCATCGCGCTGTTCCTGTTCGTCACTTTTTCCGATGAAGGGCTCGATGATTTCCTCAGGCCGGTCCGCAAATTCCTGCGTGGCGGCTATGGCAAACTGCCACGCGCATTGATCCTTTTAGCTGTGCCGGCACTTGCCGGCTGGCAGGCTTTCGAACTCACTGTTCCCCGGGTGGAAGTGCCGGCCTCGCTGCGCATCCAGCATCCGTCCTCGAACTTCCCGGTGAGCTTCGAGGCACTGAAGAACCCCGTCACCAACCCGGATGAAGCCGACGTCAAGGCCTTCATCGAACAGGCAAAGGCCAACACCGTCAGCTTCATCCCGCAGGTGCAGGAAGACATCGACCGCTGGGTAGAGGAAACCGAACCGGAACATGTCCTGGAGTTCTTCCCCGTGGCGCCGGTCAAAAAACTTCTAGCGCAGATGCAGTCCGGTAACGTGGATATGGCGACGGCGAAGGCAGCACTGCTGGAG
>JAEKFU010000477.1 GCA_016522385.1 Pseudomonadota bacterium | reverse complement strand
GCGCTCACCATAATTCGGAATGAAATCCCGATTGTTACGGATGTAGGTGTCAAACTCGATCACGCTTCGATACAGCTTGGCGGCCGTTGGCGAGCTGTGACGTCGCAGATCAAGATCAAACGTCAGGCTATCCAGACCTTCCAAGGCTGCCTCGACATTCCCATGCCAAAGATGGTGCTTCACACTGTCCAGCCCGCTCGACGTCTCAGCACCGAATGTCGCATCCTCTTCAATGAGGTAAGCATCCGGCGTGAGCCGCCTGGCGGTTACGCGTTATCTGTAGCTGACTGTGCTTATGGATAGTCATAAGCACAGTCTTCAAGTTTGTCGTTTGGAAGTTGTCGATACCGGCCGTCGTCGCCGTTGGAGCTTCAAGGAGAAGCTTCGGATCGTCGAGGAGAGCCATGAGGGTCATCGGCAGGCGTCAGCGACGGCGCGTCGTCATGGGATATCGCGCTCGTTGCTGTTTTCCTGGCGGCGGGCTTTCCGCGAGGGGCGTCTTGGCGTCACTGACGCGCCTGAGCTGGTACCGGCGGTGGTGCTGCCGGATCCTGCCTTCTCCCCCGAAGCTTTTGGCCGGCCTGTTGCTGGCAAATCGGCTAGCAGCGGCCGGATGGAGATCATGATTGGCGGCGATCGTCGGGTGATCGTCAATGCCGATGTCGATGGCCCGGCATTGGCTCGGGTCCTCGAGGTTCTTTCTCGGCGATGATCCCGGTTCCGTCGGGGGTTCGGGTGTATCTTTCGACCGGGGTCACGGATATGCGCCGCGGGATGCCCGGTCTGTCGCTGCAGGTGCAGCAAGCGCTTGGCCGTGATCCGCACGGCGGCGATTTGTATGTTTTCAGAGGTCGCAAGGGCGATTTTATCAAGATTCTCTGGCATGACGGCCTCGGCCTATCGTTGTATGCGAAGCGTCTCGAACGGGGGCGTTTCATATGGCCTTCGCCCGCCGATGGGGTGGTTTCGATTTCAGCGGCCCAGCTTGGCTACCTGCTTGAAGGGATCGATTGGCGCCACCCGCAGCGCACCTGGCGGCCAGCTGCGGCAGGTTGACTCACCTGGATTCCGAAGGGGGTCACAAAGCCGGCTGGGTGTGCTGTTCTTCGGCGCATGGCTGGACCGGACGACATTCAAGCCCTCAAGGCAGCTTTAGCGAAAGCTGAGGCCGAACTCACTGCCGAGCGCGCGGCGCGCCTCGCCGCCGAGGCCAAGGCCTCGAGCATTGACGCCCTCATCGCTTCATTGAAGCTGCAGATCGAGAAGCTGCGGCGCGAGCTCTACGGCCAGCGTTCGGAGCGGAAGGCCAGGCTTCTTGACCAGATGGAGCTCGAGCTTGAAGAGCTCGAAGCCAATGCCACCGAGGACGAACTTGAGGCGGAAAAGGCGGCAGCGGAGACGACCGAGGTCAAGGCGTTTACCCGCAAGAAGCCGTCGAAGAAGCCATTTCCCGAGCATCTGCCGCGTGAACGGGTGGTGATCCCCGGCCCGACATCGTGCGACTGCTGCGGATCGACAAAGCTCGCCAAGCTTGGCGAGGACGTCACCGAGACCCTGGAAGTGATCCCGCGGCGGTGGAAGGTGATCCAATATGTCCGAGAAAAATACACCTGCCGCCATTGCGAGAGCATCTCGCAGCCGCCGGCGCCCTTCCATGTGATCCCACGCGGCTTCGCCGGCCCGAGCCTCTTGGCCATGATCCTTTTCGAGAAATATGGTCAGCATCAGCCGCTCAATCGGCAAAGCGAGCGTTACGCCAAGGAAGGCGTCGACCTCAGCCTGTCGACCATGGCTGACCTGGTCGGCGCCTGCACGGTGGTGCTCAGGCCGCTGGTCGATGTGATCGAGGCGCACGTGCTCGAGGCCGACCGGCTGCATGCCGACGACACGCCGATCCGGGTGCTGGCCAAGGGCAAATGCAAGAAGGCGACCGCCTGGGCCTATGTTCGTGACGACCGGCCATTCGGCGGCCCCGATCCGCCGGCGGTGTTGTTCCACTACTCGCGCAATCGCAAGGGCGAGCACCCGACACGACACTTGGCTGACTTCGCCGGCGTGCTCCAGGCCGATGCCTATAGTGGTTTTAATCCGCTGCTCGATCCCAAGCGCGAGCCAGGACCGATCACGCCTGCTCTTTGTTGGGCGCACAGCCGCAGGAAATTCTTCGAGCTGGCCGATCTCAAAAAGCAGGCACGGAGCAAGACCCAGCTTTCGATCTCGCCGATGGCCTTGGAAGCGGTCAAGCGGATCGACGCCCTGTTCGACATCGAGCGTGCGATCAATGGACGATCGGCCGAGGAACGCTTGAAAATCCGCAAGGAAAAGAGCGCCCCCCTGGTCGCCGAGCTCGAAGCCTGGATGCGCGAGGAGCGCGCCAAGCTCTCCAAGCATGCTTCAGTCGCCAAAGCGTTCGATTACATGCTCAAACGCTGGGATGGTTTCGCCCGCTTCCTCGAGGACGGCAGGATCTGCCTCACGAACAATGCGGCAGAGCGAGCGTTGCGCGCTTTGGCTCTCGGAAGAAAATCATGGTTGTTCGCCGGTTCCGACCGCGGTGGCGACAGAGCCGCCGTCATGTACACCCTGATCGGCACAGCAAAATTGAACGACGTCGATCCCCAACCTTGGCTCGCCGACGTCCTCAAACGCATCGCCGAGCATCCCGCCCAAAGGCTCGACGAACTCCTCCCGTGGAACTGGAAGACGGCGCAGAACTACGAAAAAGCCGCATAGCCGCGTCTCTCACCGGAGGCTTACTCAATGAGAGCCTTGGTCTGTTGCTGCATTACGGTCAAACGCATCGTCACATGGAACCAATCGAGAATGTGCTCGCTTGAGGGGTGAAGGTAGGCTTGCAGGTTGCGCACGGTGTCCGCGCCATCAGACATGAACAGCACCGCTTGGTTTTCCTGCATGCCCTGGGATTTCATCAGTTCCCATAAGCGACGCCTCGGCTTGGCGTCGTAGGTCTGGACAAATCCGAACCGCTTGGCCGAAGGGATATCGTCCTCCTCATCGCGGCGGAATGCGACCACGCTCTTGCCGGCGATGACTTCGAAAAAACCCGCCTTGTGGCGGGTGCGGATCATGCCGCCGTCGATGCCCACGGTCGTCGGACCGAACACGGTGTTGACCGTTCGGCGGCCCTGACCTTTGCTGGCATACCGCCGGCCGCATTTTGCAGAGATGCGCTGCTGCTCCAAATAGGCTGCGGCCTGCCGCTCGGCGACATAGCTCTGGAGTTCATGTAACAAGGCTTTGCTCTCGGCCAGCGTCAGGCCCAGCGTCTCCATGGCCAGATCGTCGCGCGCCAAGACCATGAGCTCGCTTGGCGTCTCCTCACCCTCCTCGGTTTGACAAGCGATGCTGATGCGAAATTTCATCGCCACACACTCCCGCGTTGCATCAGCAGCGCCAGCCGTTCATTGGTCTCCTTTAGGCTAAAGCGCATCGACGTCAGGGGGTCGGATCGCTCCAGTCGCTGCTCGACACTTCTCCAGCCATCCTTGACCACCTCCTCGAGGAACTGCCAATTGATGGTTTCATCA
>JAEKFU010000413.1 GCA_016522385.1 Pseudomonadota bacterium | reverse complement strand
GCACCGCATCCTTCTGCGGCAACACATTGTCGCTGATCGAGGCCCGCATGAACGAATAGGACGCCGTGTCGACATCGATGGAGAACGTCGAGACCGGGTCTTCCCCCACAACCTTGATCGGGTTTGGAGTGATGCTGGCGAATTTATCGCGACCCTGATCCTCATAATACCGCTTGTTCTGCACATCACCCGGCTGCTGGATGCGGCGATAGGCATGTTGTTCAGCAACGACAGTGCCTGAAACCGGAGGCGCCGCAAATCTAGCCATTCCACGTAGGTCACGGGCCAATAGGTCCTTGGACTTGGAGCGTTTAGTTGGGGAAACTGGCTTAGGTGCTTGTGCAACTTCGCTCGAGACCTGAGCTTCGAATTCGCTCTGCAACTTGGCGGCCTCTTTCTTGTCGCCAAGCACTCGGTCATCGCTTTTTCCCGCGAGATCCGTTTCCGTCCAGCCTTGGCTCACATGTCCGGCACCGGCTTTTCCGCCCACGATCTCGCGTTGCCGCGCCGGTTCGTTGTTTGAAAGCACACTATTGTCCTCAGCATTGTTCCTGTCGTGGCGCAATTCACTCATCCGGAATGATTCTTCCGTCTTACTTTCCGCCGGCACGGTGGCCGGCTCACCCTTAGGCTGGGTCACCTTGTAACTGCCGGTTTGAGGCAAAATCGTCTCCTTCAAGTGCTGCGTATTGAGCACCGCGACACTGAGTACTGCCAGGCTCACACCACCCAGCAGGAGGGGCTTCAAGTTCGAAGAAAGCGTATTCATCGGTCGTCTCCGGAAGAAATTGTTGAACACTTTGTTGCTTGTGTTCGTGAGACGATTCGCATTGGCCGATCCTTGGCGGCCAGCGCCATGTACTTCGTCAAACGCGTCCATCGCCTGGGCAATCGTTGCCTTGCGCGCATCTTCGCGCGGCAAAGGCTGCCCTTCCGCTTCAAAAGCCTTTTTCAGTCTGTCGAGTTCTTTGCTCATCGGCAGTCACCGTCACCGGCTGTCGCCAGCGTTTTGAGTTCCTTTCGTATTTCATGCATGCGCCAGGAGACCGTTGTCTCTTTGATGCCGAGTACCTCGCCGGCCTGCGCGTGCGTCATATCTTCGGCCAGAACCAAAATGGCCGTTTCGCGCAATTTCGGGTTCAGCGCACCGAGCGCCTCATAAAGCCAGTCGACCTGCTTGTTTCTTTCACGATCGCCCGCCTTGGTCAGCTCCCTGACCTCGCTATAGGTTTCATTCAAGGCTTGGCGGCTTGCCCGACTTCTCAGCTGATCCCGGCAGGCATTGATCACCACCTGATAAATCCAGGTCGAAAATCGGGCTCGCCCGGCAAAGGATTTCAGTTTCTTCGGCAGGGCCAGGCAAACGTCCTGGGTCGTGTCCTCAGCGTCCGCCACATCGCCGAAGAACCGGTAAGCCAGACGGTATATCCGATCATAGTGCCTCTCAAGCAGCACCCGAAACGCCTGGGCATCGCCTGCCCCTGCCCGCATCGCCAGCTCGTCATCGTCCGTCGTCATGCGCATGTCACAAGGTTAGACGAACAAAATGTGCAATTCCTTGGGAAGACGAGCAAAAAATTTTCTAAGGGTGCGGTTCAAGCTGTCTCCTCAAACAGCTCCCGCCCAATCAGCATGCGCCTGATCTCGCTGGTCCCCGCACCGATCTCATAGAGTTTGGCGTCGCGCAGCAGACGACCGGTCGGATAGTCGTTGATATAGCCGTTACCGCCCAGCGCCTGAATGGCCTCAAGCGCCATCCAGGTGGCCTTCTCGCCGGCATAGAGGATCGCACCGGCGGCATCCTTGCGGGCCGTCTGTCCGCGGTCGCAGGCCTTGGCGACGGCATAAACATAGGCCTTGCAGGCATTCATCGTCGTGTACATGTCAGCCAGCTTGCCCTGCATCAGCTGGAACGTGCCGATCGGCTGACCGAACTGCTTACGATCGTGCACATAGGGCACCACGACATCCATGCAGGCCTGCATAATGCCGAGCGGACCTGCGGCCAATACGGCCCGCTCATAATCAAGCCCCGACATCAGCACATTGACACCTCGCCCGACGCCGCCCAGCACGTTATCTTCAGGCACTTCGCAATCTTGGAACACCAGTTCGCCGGTGTCAGAGCCGCGCATGCCCAGCTTGTCGAGCTTTTGCGCCGTTGAGAACCCGTCGTAACCGCGCTCGACGATGAACGCGGTGATGCCTTTGGGACCGGCATCGGGATCGGTCTTGGCATAGACAACCAGCGTATCGACGCACGGCCCGTTGGTGATCCAGAACTTCGAGCCGTTCAACACGTAGCGGTCGCCCTTCTTTTCCGCCCTGAGCTTCATCGACACGACATCCGAACCGGCCCCGGGCTCCGACATGGCAAGCGCGCCCATCTGCTCGCCTGAAATCAAACCGGGCAGATAGCGCTCTTTCTGTTCGTCGCTGCCGTTGCGCCGGATCTGGTTTACACACAGATTGGAATGCGCGCCATAGGACAGGCCAATCGCCGCCGACCCGCGCGAAATCTCCTCCATGGCGATGCAATGTTCCAGATATCCCATGCCGGTGCCGCCAAAGTCCTCTTCGACGGTGATGCCTAGCAGGCCGAGTTCGCCGAGCTTTGGCCACAGCTGGCGCGGAAACTCGTTGGAGGCATCAATCTCGGCCGCGATCGGCGAGATCTCGTCTGAAGTAAACGACTGCACGGTGCCGCGCAGCATCTCCGCGGTCTCGCCGAGATCGAAATCAAGTGTTGGATACTGGTTAGGGATCATATGCGCATACCGAAATTGAATCTAAAATCAGTGACTTGTCGCGGCCAGTTGCATCATTGTGAAAAGTCCGGTCGCAATCAGCGTTTCGCAGCTATCATTGTTAGCAAAAACATCGGACTTGCACACCGTTAACGTCCGACCGGGACGGATCACCCAGCCGCGCGCAATGAGCTGGTCGCCATCGCCCGGCGCCACAAGATTGATTTTGTATTCCGTTGTCAGCACGCCGCTCCCGGAATCGAACAGTGTCAATGCCGCCAGGCCGGCGGCGGAATCGGCAATCGCCGACGTTACACCGGCATGAAAATACCCGTGTTGCTGGGTGAGATCCGGCCGGCGAGCACAGATAAGGTCCAGCTCACCGGGCACCAAGCGACTGATGTCAGCACCAATCAGTTGCATGAACGCCTGCCCGGCAAAGGTTGCGCGGACGGTTGCTTCAAAGTCCGGGCTGCGCGGTTCGAAACTCATACCTTGGAGCTTTCGAGTTCGTCCAGCCGCCTACGGCTGCGCTGTTCGACAAGCTCAAGCTCCATTAGCGCTGCATCGATATCTGTCCGCTTGCTCTCAAGCTCCGCCCGGCGCTCACCGATCCTGTCGATCAGCAAACTGAGCTGACCCGCTTCGCCGGGCTCGGCGTCATACAGGGACATGATCTCGGAGATCTCCGATAGGGAAAAACCCAGCCGCTTGCCACGCAAGATCAATTTCAACCGCACCCGGTCACGCGGCGTGAAATAACGGTTGCGGCCTTGCCGCAGCGGCGTCAGCAGCCCTTCGGTCTCATAGAATCGCAGGGTCCGGGTTGTCACATCGAATTCGCTCGACAACTCATGCGTCGTCCAGACCCTATCACCAATGGCTTTTGACCATGCAGATCCCACCAATGTCGACCTTCTGTCCAGTTGCCTCACAACATTCAGTAAGACATTTTACGTTTTAGTCAATCAAAAATCTTAATGTCGCTATTTCAGTTAGTTAAAGAAAAGAAGCCCATCCTCAAAAATGAACCGGCGGAGTGGAAACTCCGCCGGTCCACAATGTGCTATGAGTTAGACGTTGTCGGTTAGGCCATCCACCAGCGTTCAATCATGCGTCCACCATCCATCGACCAGATGTTACCGATCTGCTCTGGATGGGCAACTTTCTTCGACGATGCATAGACCCAGTTGGCGTATGCCGGGATAACCACGC
>JAEKFU010000375.1 GCA_016522385.1 Pseudomonadota bacterium | reverse complement strand
CGATTCCATTGACCGGGTGTTGCTCCTATTGACCAAGGGCATGGTGGTACCGGTCGTCAGCGCAAACGGGTTCCACGGACTGATCACCAAAATTGACGTCCTCAACCACTTGCGCTTGCATTCGCCGGCCAACTGAGCATCAGGAAATTGCAGATGAAAAAAAACCGGCAAGGCTTTGCCACGCGCGCCATCCACGCAGGCCAGCAACCTGATCCGACGACCGGCGCGATCATGACGCCGATCTAAGCCACCAGCACATTTGTACAGGAAAGTCCCGGCGTCCATAAGGGGTACGAGTATTCCCGCTCGGCCAACCCGACGAGACAGGCGCTGGAAAATTGTATGGCGGACCTGGAGAACGGAGTAAGGGGTTTTGCCTTTGCATCAGGGCTGGCGGCAGAGGCGACCATCCTGGAAGTGCTTGATGCCGGCTCGCACATCGTGGCCAACGATGATTTGTATGGCGGCACCTACCGGTTGCTGGAGAATGTCCGCAAGCGTTCGGCGGGGCACAGGACCAGTTTCGTCGATTTCTCGGACATTGCGAAAGTGGAAGCCGCTATCACGGTGGACACCAAGATGCTGTGGGCTGAATCGCCGACCAATCCCCTGCTGAAGATCGTTGACCTGGAGGCGCTGGCGCAACTTGGCAAGAAGCATGGGCTGATCACAGTGTGCGACAACACGTTCTGCTCCAGTTATGTGCAGCGCCCGCTTGATCACGGTATCGATGTGGTTGTCCATTCGGCGACGAAATATCTGAACGGCCATTCCGATCTTGTCGGCGGCATCGCAGTGGTTTCGGGTGAGACCGTGCACACCGAACTATCCGATCGGCTCGTCTATCTGCAAAATGCGGTCGGCGGGGTCATGGGTCCGTTTGATGCGTTTCTGGTCCTGAGGTCCCTGAAGACCCTGCCGGTGCGCATGGAAAGGCATTGCGAAAATGCCGCGGTGATTGCCGATTGGCTGAGCGGCCACGAGAAGATCGCCAAGGTCTACTATCCCGGGCTCAGCGATCATCCAGGCCACGACATTGCCAAAAGGCAGATGCATGGCTTTGGCGGGATGGTGACAGCGGTTGTCCCGGGCGGGCTTGATGCGGCCAAACAGATGCTGGAGCGCACTGTACTTTTCGCCTTGGCGGAAAGCCTTGGCGGTGTCGAAAGTCTGATCGAGCATCCGGCGATCATGACCCATGCCTCTATTCCACCGGAGATCCGGGCTCAGATCGGCGTCGATGATGGGCTGGTGCGGCTGTCAGTTGGGATTGAAGATGTCGATGATTTGATCGCCGATCTTGACTATGCCTTGAGGTGATCCGTAATGACCATTGCCGAAGCGCTTACCGATAGAGGTTGTCATCCGCTGTTTGCCGGCTCGCCTTCGTCGGTGGATTTCAAGAAGCTGCGCAAGCGGCTGGTGCGTCTGGTGCGCCACGCGGTTGAGGACTTTGCCATGCTGCCGCAATCGCGAAGAGATCGGCCACGTTGGCTTGTCGGGTTGTCCGGCGGCAAGGATTCCTATGGTCTTCTCGCCATTCTTCTGGATCTCAATTGGCGCGGGCTGTTGCCAGTTGATTTGCTGGCCTGCAATCTTGATCAGGGCCAGCCGAGTTTCCCCAAACACGTTCTGCCGGAGTTCCTTGCCAAGCACGATGTAACGCACCGGATCGAGTATCAGGACACCTATTCGATTGTCACCGACAAGCTACCTGACGGGGGCACGTACTGTTCGCTGTGCTCACGGCTCCGGCGCGGGCATCTCTACCGGATTGCGCGCGAGGAAGGTTGCCAGGCAGTGGTTCTGGGGCATCACCGCGAAGACATTCTCGAGACCTTCTTCATGAACCTTTTTCATGGCGGGCGGTTGGCGTCGATGCCACCGAAGCTGATGAATGATGAAGGCGATGTGCTGGTGTTGCGGCCGCTCGCCTATTGCGCCGAAGATGACCTGGCGCGGTTCGCCAAGGCCATGGCTTTCCCGATCATTCCCTGCGCTTTGTGCGGCTCGCAAGACGGTCTGCAGCGAACAGCCATGAAGGCCATGCTTGGCGATATCGAACAACGCATGCCCGGGCGCAAGGACACGCTGATCCGCGCCCTGGCCAATGTGCGGCCAAGCCACCTGCTCGACCGCAACCTATTTGACTTCGGCCGGTTATAGCGCTGCCAGCAGAGCCGAGACCGCCAGGATGGCGGAGGCGAGATATCCCGTGACGAACACAATGGTTCGCACTCCGCCGGCGATGGCGCCGATGCCCGGATAATAGATAACCCAGAAGGCCATTCGGGCAACGACGTGAACGGCGACCAGCCAATTGACCAGGCTGGCATTGACGCCGGCAATCATGGCGAACACCAGAGCGGCGACGAACATCGACAGGTTCTCCACGCTGTTCATGTGTGTGCGGTAGACGCGGAAGGTGCGGTCGTGATAATCGCCGGCGGCAGCAACGCCCGGTGCCTGCTTGCCGAGCACGATCTTGTAGAGGGCAGCCAGAAACGACTGGATGTGAATGCTGACCACCAAAAGTGCCGTCATGGAGATTGCCATTTGGTAGGTGGCAAGAATTTCCGTCACGGGATTTCCCCTTGGTCGATGGCCGGATACCAGTCGCTGCCGCGCCCCTGCGGCAGTAGATCGAAGACGTTCCACAGCGGCCAGATCGTATCGAGATGGCGTGGTTGGCCGTCGAGATCGGCGAACAGCAGTTCACTCGACCAGAAGTGATGGATCTCGTCTCCGGTCCTGGTGAAGACGGTGCAGACCGGAAGCTGGGCGCCGTCGCTACTCTCGCCAAAGTAGTCGAGATTATAGGAGTTCTTGGAGCAGCTAAGCATGGGCAAGTTGTTCCAGCCTCGAGCGTCCGCGAAGGCTGCGATGGTTTCGATCAGGTTTGACGCGACTACGGCAAGTGCAGTTCGCTGGCGAACGTGTAGCGCCGCAGCGTTCAGACTGTCGAGCATCGAAGTGCACATAGGGCAGGGCGCTTTATCGTTCGGTCCGTACATGAAGCTGTATATCAACAGAGAACGATGGACGCCGAAAAGCTGAGACATCGGGATGTCGATTGGATTTCCGTCCTTGAGCGCGGTGAACACATAATCCTGGGGGACTCTCCCGCCTTGCGGCAGTGCGGCGCGTGCGGCGGCGACTTCCGCCACCTTTCGGCGCAGCTCGATCTCCATTTGCAGCAGTGCGTTGCGGGCCTCGCGATAGTGTTTGGTTTCGTTGGGGATGGGATGGGGTAGTTTGGCTTGGGACATGTGTCTGGCTTTCCGATTGCGAAATATTATTTAACTAAATTGTTAAATAACAAATGCCCTCTGTCAAGTCTCTTGGGTTCTCTCAGATGGAACACACCGATTGACCCTTGCATGATAGATGACAGCTTGCCAAACTGCGCATCGACTTCATAAGAAATGTCCAAAGGGGAGAGCCATGAAAACAAGGGCAGCAGTAGCTTTTGAGGCGGGCAAACCGCTGGAGATCGTCGAAGTAGATCTGGAAGGACCGAAAGAAGGCGAGGTGCTTGTCGAGATCAAGGCGACGGGGATCTGCCACACCGATGAATTCACCCTGTCCGGAGC
>JAEKFU010000667.1 GCA_016522385.1 Pseudomonadota bacterium | reverse complement strand
ATCGATATGATTGTTGTTGGCATATTGCATCAGGAATGGACGAAGCGGCGAAAGACCCTTTCCACCGAACTGAATTCACAAACCAGGGTGACATTTGGTCGGCAAACTTCACAATCCTGGTCTTGGCCACCGGTCAACAAAGCCACAACCTAAATGGGGTTTGGTTTTGATGGAAGCATCAAAACCAGAAAACCTGATTGAGTTCGATATGTTAGAGGATGATTCACGTTTCAGATGATTCCATCTGAAACGTTCGCACTCTAGGTCTCAATTGACCCTACTCCGGAAGTCCAGCGCGAAGCAGGCCGGCGGCAAATCGTTCCTTAATGGCGTCATCCACGTCGGGCTGAATGCTCGTCCAGCGGCTAACCGAGAAGTTCGGGTGTTTCTGCAGTATCTTTTCTGCATATTGCTCTGCGGACTTCTGATCACCGAGCATGGCATAACTGGCGGCCAGCAGGCGTTCGCCTTCCGTCTTGTCTTGCATCATAAGCACCGCGTCAATAGCGTCTTGATAACGTTCCTGGGCGTAATAGGCATCGGCCAGGTACCAGGGATACCAGTCGGGATAGAACGGGTTCAAGCGCATCGCTTGCTTTAGCAGTTTTTCGCACTCGTCGTAGTATCCGGCATATTGCAGGGCATCGGCATACTCGGCCATGATGTCGGCGTCATTGGGATTGAGCTGCAAGGCCTTCTTGTACATTAGATTGGCCCGTTCGTTTTCATTGGACCATAGGAGCACGAAGCCCAACTCGGCATATCCGCGTGGGTCCCTGTCATCCAGACTGACGGCTTGGTTCGCGCATTCCAAAGCTGCGGCGAAGGATTCTTCTGGCGAGTCGGTCCACAGATACCGCCAGTCATAGATATGAGTCCTGGAAAGTGCTGCATAGGCGCGCGCATATTGCGGATCCCTCTCCAGGGCCCGCTGGTAGAGCAGCCTTGCGGTGTTATTGCCCTCTTTTGTGTATTTGAAGAAGCTTTCCTGTGCGTGCAGAACGAATCCATAAGCGTCGAGATCGTTGGTTTGCCGGTTGCGCGCCAAATGTCTTTCCTGTTCTTCCACACTCAAGGCGAGCCTGGATGAAATGACCCCGGTCATTTCATCTTGCAGGTTGAACAGGTCGGATATGTCAAGGCTGTAATCATCGGACCAGACGTTGTTGTTGCTGTGCGCATCGGTAAGGCTTGCAACCACTTTGAGGCGGTTGACCGATCGCCGGACACTGCCGTCCAGAACATATTTCACACCGAGCCTGCGGCCAACCTCGGATGGCGACAAAGACAGCCCTTTGAGCTGAAACGAAGAATTCCTCGATATGACGAATAATTCGCGAAAACGGCTCAGATTCAAGATGATGTCTTCGCTGATGCCGTCACACAAGAATCCCTGATCGCCTGAGCTGCTCATATCCAGAAACGGCAGCACGGCTATTGATGTCCTTGTCGTCGGCGGTGGCGGCAAATCCCTGGAGCGCAAAGTTGGCTTATGGAGCGACGCAATGTCGTCTTGCAGGATCCGGTAGACACCGACCTCGTGTGAAATGTTCTTTAGGCTCTTGTTGCCGACAAATTCAGTCTTGTACTCGGTCCGATCGGCAATGTGTTCATAGGCTGATTGCGATAAGAATATGCCGCCGGGATCAGCGATGCTTTCAAGCCGTTTCGCGATATTAACTCCGTCGCCGTGGATTTGATCATTCTCGACAATGACATATGCAACATTGAGGCCTATGCGAAATTGAATAATCTGATTTTCGTGACTCATCATGGGATCGGTGTGCATTTGGGTCTGAAAGTTGACCGCTACATTCAATGCATCCGACGCATTTGAGAATTTCGCAATGACACCGTCGCCGGCAAATGTCACCACCTTTCCGCTGGCGCTGCAAATGGCCTCCCTGAGATTGGACATTGCGGCCTTTGTGAGCTCATGAGTTCCAACCTCATCAAGCGACATAAGCCGGCTGTACTCCTTCATGTCGACACTGAGTATGGCTGCCAGCTCCCTATTGTAGCGCTCTGCGACCATTTCTCATTCCTTACCGCGGCGCCGGCGCCATGCCGTCGAGAAGCGACGAACTGAGCTTAGGTGTAATCGGCCACTTACAGGTTCTTGCCGCAACGCGGCAACAACACTGTAGCACCACCAGCGAACGTCTGTCGCTGCAAGTCTCATTTGTCGACGTATGCATGTTCCTATGCGGCCTCGCCTGGCGTCTCACGCACATAGAATTGGATGTCAGGCAGGCCAATTGTCAAGTGGCTTCGCGATCACTCGAAGCGTTGACATTTTCACACCAGCGCATCGCAGGATGTCGTTGTGCTAATCGGGAAGTGGACGAGCACAATCAGTTCGAACCGATTAGTCGCTTGGTCCTTTGGCACGGCCACCGCTGACCCGACCGCCACTCACCCGGCCACCGCTGACCCGACCGCCACTGACCCGGCCGCCGCTGACCCGGCCGCCGCTGACGATCATCGGAGAGCCGTCTTCGTCACCGTAATACATTTCCAGCAGAACCTGCTCAAACCGGCCAGACAGGATATCCATACGGATCGTATAGTCGGCCTTGTCGTATGACCAAACCCTCATATCGTCCGCGAACTGAAAGATGGCGGCGCCAACTCCCGAATAGCTCGGCGAATGCGGTGCTCTCGATACGCTGAAGTCAGGCGGAATCGCATTCGGGGTTAGTTCGTCTCCAGGACCATGCACCAGGAACAGCACGGGTGCTACAAGTTCCCAATATGCACCTTCGTAGCTGAAACCGTAAATCCTCGCAAACCCTGCGCCATCAGACGTCAGCTGATCCTCGAGTTGTTTGTTGCCAAGCGATCGCTTGCGGCGGAACTGCGTAAACTTCAAGCTGCCGCTTGGTTTCTCCTCCGCCATCCATGTCGAGTCGCTAAATTTGTCACCGTCAGAAACTTTAATGATGTCACCATCATTCACAGCTTCCTTGGTCCAGTCCGCCGCCTTAACCTTGTAAAGACCGCGGTTGCTCGCAGCGGCGCGCGTGACCAAAACGACGTCATTGACTGCTATCGACACCCCGTCAAAATCGTCTGGACTCGGCACATCTTTTAAACTTTTAATTTTCTTTGTGCTTGCTGCTTTGGCAACAGTGGCGATGGCGGGGTCTGCTTTGGCCTTAACCTCAAGGTCAGTGACCTTGCGGCCATATAGTAGAATTTCGGACGGCGATAATAGGGATTCTGCCATAGTACGCGGCCTCTTAGCTTGGTACCCCGACGGCGACCGCACTCACTACTTTTATGGCCACCGGCATAAGTCACTCACTTGACGAAACGTAAGTATGGCAGAATCTGAGCGGTTTGCAAATCTGTGGTTCTAGCTCAAGGCACCAGTGTTCTGGCCGACGCGCTATGGCTGAGCGGATCGGGCGGCGCCAACCTTGGGCCAGGCACGAACTGGCCGATTTCACGCAGTTCGAAGTTGCGCTGAATGATGGTCTGAAAACGACCGCCGGAAATCGACCGGTCGACTTCTTCCAACGCCTTACCAATGCCGAAATAGCTAAGCTGGTCCGGATCCAACAGCGACCAGGCATCGGCGACATAAGTGCCCAGGACATCGCGTGCACTCAACAGCGCCAAGCGGAAACCCAGCGGATCATGTCTGTATCTGTCATTGAACAATCGTTGGATTACCGGGCGATTGGCAGGATGGCCCTCAAGTTTGTCCAGCAGGTCTTCCATTTGTCGCGAGATCAGCCCGCGGTCGACCAGGAATTCATGATAGATATCAACCAGGATATCGAACATGGCGCCGGTCAATGGTTGTGCCAGCATGTGTTCGTCTTTCCAACCCTGTGCGAATTCCGACATGACCCGGTCATTGGCCGCCAGCCGGATCTGCTCGTTGTCCGAAAGCTCGCCAAAGCGGCTGAGCTTGTTGTAGGTGT
>JAEKFU010000315.1 GCA_016522385.1 Pseudomonadota bacterium | reverse complement strand
CTCGTATACCGGCGTGCGCCTTGACAATTGAAACTTTGACAGGCGGACGAGTTTTAGCTCTTTGCAAATCAAGTGTGAAGCCTCGCGTCGCAACAGGTCCCGGCTAATGTCTAAGTACTTGATATTGAATCAAATGAACAATCCTACGATTGGAGCAGTCACGGTACGTCGTCGGCACCTTTTGGCTGGTTTGAGGTGACGCATGGCTTCGTGGACAGTCCAGGTGAGGATTGACGTTAAATGCGGTCGTTTCCATCCATGCGGTCGATGGTTGGCAAGAAATGGCCGCCTGTCGGTGATCGTGTGATCGAGTCATGGAAGTGGCACCCACAACCTGTTGGAACACTTCGGCTGCAAAAATGCAGCTACAGAAGGTGAAAAAGTGCATTCTTGTTCAAGAGGCAACCTGTTAGCCTTAATTGGGACGGGGGCAAGTAAATTTTCTTATCCACAAACTTTAGCCAGCGTGAGTACGTTCACAACGATGGTCGGAAGGCGCAATCGTGTGCAATCCTCGAATTCACGCGAATGTAGCGCAAAGAAGCCGTTCAGCCTGGCCTAAAATTCGAGTCCTATCTTCTGGACATGGCGGTGATCGCTTCGATGGATCGGCTTGATCAATAAAACCAGGGCAAAACTGTACAGTGAGTCACCTGCTTAAGAACGGGGAAAACGTCGCGATCGCTCCATCGTGCGACACTGCACCATTTGCTATTCGTCGACTTTGGCTGGACTTGCGCACTGAAACGTCGGTCAGGTGGGCAGGCGGTATGTCGGGGGCGAAGACGTAAGACTATCTTGTGCTGTCGGAGCCGGCTTGGTCTTGTGTGCGCTGGCCAACAGGCTCGCCGAGGATGGCCGGTTTCAGGGGTTGTTGCTCGAAGCCGGGCCGCAGGAGGCAATCTGCTGATGCACGTACCGAGTGGTCTAAAGTGTCTCCAAGGACCCCTGGATCAATCGGATTTACTTGAGGGAGGGCGCGGCCTGGCTAAATGATCGGAATGTCGAAGTGCCACGTGATCGAATTGTGGATGCGTGGGAAACACCGCAGATCATCAGCGCCAACCTGCATACGCCGAACCAGGGGATCGCCGTAAGGGCGGCGGACTACATCCTCGGACCCGACCATCTGGCGTCGGATCATGCAAAATATCATCTCAGCGAGGCGTAGTTCCTTGCTACACGACGCGAACGAGTTCGTAAGATTTTTCTTGTCGGGACATTACTACGCTCCTATGGTGCCGACCACTCTACGGGGTGCCAGCGATTGGCTGAGAGACGGTTATCTTCAACTCCGTCAACCCGACGAACCTGATCCGGATAATGCCGGCGGAGGGAGAAAGAGGTTTCGCATGCTCCGCCGTCATCATCCTAATCCTTTGGAGGTGGGAGATGCGTTTTGCCGTTGTCTTACTTGCCGTCGTTCTGACCTTTGCCAATGCTGCGCGGGCTGGCGAGACGCTGACGGTTTATACTTATGACAGCTTTGTTGCCGACTGGGGACCTGGCCCGGCGATCAAGGAATCCTTTGAGGGCGAGTGCGGTTGCACGCTGAACTGGGTTGGCATTCAGGATGGCGTGGCGATCCTCAACCGCCTGAAGCTGGAAGGCAGCAGCACCAAGGCGGATGTCATTCTGGGGCTTGATACCAACCTCCTGACCGAGGCCAAGGCGACCGGCCTTCTCGCGCCGCATGGCGCCGATCTGTCCGGCGTCAAACTGCCGACCAAATGGACAGACGATACGTTTGTGCCCTACGACTTTGCCCATTTCGCTGTGATCTACGATCGTGAGAAGGTGGCAATTCCGCCGACAAGCTTGGATGCACTTGTCAATGGTGATTCAACGCAGAAGATCGTCTTGCAGGACCCGCGCACGTCAACACCGGGGCTGGGCTTCCTATTGTGGATGAAATCAGTGTACGGCGACAAATCCAAGGACGCCTGGTCGAGACTGAGGGAACGTGTGCTGACGGTGACGCCAGGCTGGAGCGAGGCCTATGGTCTGTTCACCAAGGGAGAGGCGCCAATGGTGCTGAGCTACACGACATCGCCTGCGTACCATCTGATTGCGGAGAGTTCAGACAAATATGCAGCGGCGCTGTTCTCGGAGGGACATTATCTGCAGATCGAGGTTGCTGCGGCGCTCAACACTTCGAGAAAGCCGGCGCTGGCCAGGCGGTTTCTTCAGTTCATGACCGGTCCTGGCTTTCAGGATCACATTGCGACGGGCAACTGGATGTTTCCCGCCGGCAGGACATCCAAGCCGCTGCCCGAACAGTTCGGCACACTGGTCAAACCCGCTAAGACGCTCATGTTTTCTTCTGATGACGTTGCCGCCAGACGGCGTGACTGGATCGCCGAGTGGCTCAATGTCATGAGCAAGTGAGTCCTGGCCTCAGACACGTGGGGACGCCATTGGCAGCGGGCGGCCTCGCGATGGCAGCGATCGGCATCGTCATTTCGGCTGCCTTCGCGGCGCTGGTGCTGACTGCCGCGAGCATCGAAAGCCCGGTTGACACACTTTCTGATGCCTATCTCTGGCGGGTCGTGCGGTTCACGCTTTGGCAGGCCGGTCTGTCGACCTTGCTGTCAGTCGGTTTGGCAATACCCGTGACGCGTGCCCTGGCGCGGCGGAGGTTTACCGGGCGGCGATTTCTGCTTGGCCTGTTTGCCCTGCCGCTGGCCCTGCCGGCCCTGGTGGTGGTTCTGGGGGTTGTCGAAGTGTGGGGCCTTACCGGTTGGTTCAACGGGTTGGCGGCGATGCTGGGTGCAGATCTGCGATTGAACGTCTATGGTTTGATGGGAATTTTGCTTGCACATGTGTTCTTCAACCTGCCGCTTGCCACTCGGCTGCTGCTTGTGCATTTCGACCGGGTGCCTGGTGAGACCTGGCGACTCGCCAGCCAGCTCGGCATGCCGCCACGCGCGATTTGGCGGTTCATCGAATGGCCAGTGCTGAAGGCGGCCCTGCCAGGGGCCGCCAGTCTAATTTTTATGTTGTGCGTAACCAGCTTTACTGTAGTGCTGACGCTAGGGGGCGGGCCCGGGGCGACGACAATTGAAGTAGCCATTTACCAGGCCCTGCGGTTCGATTTCGACCCCGTGCGGGCGGTTACACTGGCGCTCATCCAGCTGGCGCTGTGCGGCGTTCTCGTTGTTGCTGCCGGGCGTATGGTCGGCGAGGTGCAAGCGGTGCCATCGATCGGCAAACGGGTTGTGCGCCCGGACCTGGAGGGTCGGGCTGGGCGCCTTGGCGATGGTCTGGCGATCACTCTGGCGACACTGTTTGTGATGCTACCGCTGCTTGCCATTGTTGCTGCAGCGGGCCGATCCGAACTGGGTCGATTGGTTGGCGAGGCCGCCGTTTGGAATGCCGTTGTCACCAGCACGCTGGTTGCCATTTCCGCAGCAATGTTAAGCCTTTTGTTGACCGGCGGGTTGTTGGCCGCGGTGCGGGCGCTTTGCTGGTCGCGAAGTAACGAGTCCTGGTTCGAGCAAGCGGTTCAGGCTTCCGGGAGCCTGATACTTGTGATGCCGCCCATTGTGCTGGGGGCAGGATGGTTCGTCCTGCTGCGCAGTTATGCCGACATCTTCACCATGGCGCCGGCGGTGGTGATAGTCATCAATGCATTGATGGCATTGCCGTTTGTACTCAGAGTGCTCGGGCCAGCGGCCAAGCAGGCGGATCTCGATCATGCTCGGCTTTGCGCGAGTCTGGGGCTTGCGGGCTGGAACCGATTGAGATTGATCGACTGGCCGGTGCTCAGGCGACCGCTGGCGCTGGCCCTTGCCTTTGCCATGGCCCTTTCGATTGGGGATCTCGGGGTGATCGCCCTGTTTGGCAGCGAGGATTTCACCACCCTGCCGTTTCTGCTCTATCAGCGGTTCGGGACATATAGGATCGATGATGCCGCTGGGCTGGCGCTTATCCTGACAGTCTACTGTTTCGGTCTGATCGCGCTGGCTGACCGGGTACGCGGCGTGCGAGAAAGGTCCGGCAAATGACCAATGTTCAACTCACCTTGAGCGACGTGCAGTTTGCCTATGAAGACTGGAGTGTTCGGTTCGACTTCAAGCTGGATGCGGCTTGTTTCCTGGCCGTCATTGGTCCGAGCGGAGCAGGAAAATCGACATTGCTTAACCTGATCGCCGGCTTTGAGAGACCTTGCGGTGGACATATTTTTGCGAACGGCGACGAGATTACTGATTTGCCGCCAGCAGCCCGTCCGGTCACAATGCTGTTTCAGGAAAATAATCTGTTTCATCATCTTGATCTTCACACCAACGTGGCGCTCGGTGTTTCACCAGCATTGAAGCTGACGGAGGAGGACCAAAAGCGCGTTGCAGACGCTATTGCCCGGGTTGGTCTTGCCAGCAAGGACCACCGCCTGCCAGGCGAACTTTCGGGTGGGGAGCGTCAGCGGGCGGCCGTTGCCCGGGCCCTGGTGCGCGACAAGCCATTGCTGTTGCTGGATGAGCCATTCGCAGCGCTCGGCCCGGCGCTACGGGCGGATATGCTGAATCTCGTGAGCGATATTCACCACGAAACGGGTGTCACCATCGTGATGGTAACCCATCATCCCGATGATGCTCGCCGCGCTGCCGGACACACGGCGTTTGTCGCCGGGGGAAAGGTTGTGGAGCTCGACCGAACGGACTTGTTGTTTGTTCGGGACGATGTGCCGGGCCTGAGAGCGTATCTGAGGGCTTGAGGATTCAGGCCCAAATTGGCCGAGATGTCATCGGGCAATTCGACCCGGGGAAAGACACATGCGACAAATGCACAACGCATGCTCAATTTGCCGGCGGCAGTCCGAATTCGGTGAAGGGAATGTAGCCCAGCACGTCGCCTTCGGTAACTGAAGTGATGTCTTCAGCGACTTCAATGAGACCAGTGGCCAGGGTGAGACCAGTGATCAGGCCGGAACCGTCACGCGTGAATTTCTTTAGAATAGGGCCCTTGTCGGTATTGTCGATCCAGCCACGCCAGAACTCCCGACGGTCGGCCTTCAGCTTCGGCATGGAAAAACCGGCTGGTAGCGGGTAGCGCTGCGGCGGGCGCCAATACGCACCTTGCAGCTTGGCAAATGCCGGCAAAGCATATAGCAGAAAACACACAAACACGGCGACCGGGTTGCCCGGGAGACCGAGAAACACTGTGTCACCGATCTGACCAAAGGCCAACGGGCGGCCCGGCTTGATGGCGATCTGCCAAGCGTGCAGGGAGCCGAGCTGCTCGATCGTCTCGACTACGTAGTCGGCCTCGCCGCGACTTGCACCGCCAGTGGTGACGATAACATCGAAGCGGCTGGCAGCATTGCGAACGGCCCTTTGAACGATATCTGGATCATCGGGAAGGATGCCGAGATCTGTTACTTTGGCACCGGTTCCCTCGAGCAATCCCGTGAGGAGGTGGTGGTTTGAGTCATAAACCTGGCCGGTCGCGATCTCGCGGCCTGGGCGAATGATCTCATCGCCGGTCGACACTAGCGCGACCGATAGCGGTGCAAATACTTCCACCGATGCGGTGCCGGTTGAGGCGATTGCCGCCACTTCCTGCGGCCTCAAACGCACACTGGCCGGCACCACCTCATCGCCCATTTTGAGATCTTCGCCGGCCGCGCGAACATTGATGCCGCGCTTGACGCCAGCCGGGATGATGACCCTGTCGCCGTCGATTTTGGCATCCTCCTGCATGATGCATGTATCGGCGCCCGCCGGCATGATCGCGCCGGTGAAAATTTGCGCGGCCTCGCCAGCCTGCAGGCCCCGCGGTGGCTGCGCTCCTGCCTGTATGCGCATCACCCTCTTGAGCACGGTTTCACCGTCGTCGAGCGATGTTGACGCAAATGCATAGCCGTCGACGGCGGCATTGGTGAAGTCCGGCACATTGCGCGGCGATGTCACAGGACTTGCCAACACACGCCCTGCGGCGTCGACGAGATCAATCCGTTCGACATCTGCCACAGATGTCAGGCGGTTGTTGAGGTTGTCGAGCACCTCGTCATGGCGAAGCCTGTCCTTGTCGTGGACAAAACAGTCATCGATTAGACGGCGGGCTCGGGTCATTCGGTGTTGCGCTCCAGATGTCGCATGGCGAAATCGGCGATCGCGGGAATGTCGTCGCGGCTGAAGACCGGCACCGGGGCGTCATCGACCGGGCCGCTCGCGGCAATGGCGATCACTGTGTCATCTTCGCCAGCAAGGGTTGGATGATCCAGATCGAGATTGCGAGCTTCGATCTTGGGATGATCGTCACGCTTATAGCCTTCCACAACCACCAAATCGCAAGGGTGGAGCTTGGCCACAATTTCGGCGAGCGGCGGTTCGGGTTCACCGTGCATGTCCCGGATCACCGCCCACTGGTTGCGCGAGATTACCGCCACTTCGCGTGCACCGGCCTTGCGATGGCGATAGCTGTCGCGGCCCTTGTGATCGATATCAAATGTATGGTGCGCATGTTTTATGGTCGAGACCCGCAGGCCCCTTGCCGTGAACTCACCGACCAGCCGTTCAACCAGGGTTGTCTTGCCGGAGTTCTTAAAGCCAGTGACGCCAATCACCCTGACTTTGTTGCTCATGGATGGTGATCTAGAAGGATTTTCTGAGCTTTGACAAGATCGTCGGGTGTGTTGGCGTTGAAAAACGGGTCGTAGGGTACGTCCGGATAGTCAACCTTGGCGACATTGTAACGCGAGGTCCAGACATCAACCTTGCGGACATCTTCCTTGAGCACCGCGTTGCGCAAATCATCGGCGAGACGTACTGGCCACATGCCGAAAACCGGATGGGTTCTGCCGCCCGATGCGGCACAGGCCATGTCGGCGCCTTCCGCCTCGATCGCCCGGCCGAGCCGGTCAGTAAGGTCACGCGGAATAAAGGGGCTGTCGCAGGCAACTGTCATCACCCAGCTGGCGTGAGGGACATTGTCGCGTGTCCATTCGAGACCGGCGAGAATACCGGCCAGCGGGCCCACCGATCCGACAATCGAGTCCGGTACAATGGTCTGAAAAATCGAGCGGAAGCGTGTGGCATCACCGTTGGCGTTCAGGATCGTTGTTCCGACCTGACGGTCCAGCCGAGACATCACGTGCTGTAGTAAAGGCTCACCACCAAGCGGGATTAACGTTTTTTCGACCCCCATTCGACGCGATAGTCCCCCGGCCAGGACGCAGCCGACAACCTCAATCTTGTTCAATCCGCGTCCTCCATTGCCGCTTTGCGCCTATGCCGCCGATCTTCATCGAGTATCTTGGATGGATCGGCATCGAATTCGATGCGCTCTTCACCGGACAGCACGAGAAACCGTTTTCCACGTGCCCGTCCGATCAACGTGAGGCCAGCCTGACGGGCCAATTCGACGCCCCATGCTGTAAATCCTGAGCGCGAAACCAGAATTGGCACTCCCATGCCAACACATTTAATGATCATTTCTGATGTTAGCCTTCCGGTCGTATAGAAAATCTTATCATCAGGCTGAATATTGTTCAGAAACATCCATCCGGCAATTTTATCAACCGCATTGTGCCGTCCAACATCTTCCAGATAAACTATAGGTTTATCTTGATGGCACAAAACACAACCATGAATTGCGCCAGCCTTGAGGTAAAGCGATGGTGCGGTGTTGATCTTGCGAGTCAGACTGTGCAGCCAGGACGTTTTAATGCGCGCTTCGCCGGCTAGACATGCGGCTTCGAACACGTCCATGACATCACCGAACACCGTGCCTTGTGCACAACCTGATGTGCGCACTTTCTTTTTCAGCTTTTCTTCGTAGTTAGTCTGGCGCGCGGTGCGCACAACGACGATTTCGAGGTCGTCGTCAACGTCGATCGCGGTGATTTCGTCGTCCCGCTGCAGCATGCCCTGGTTAAGGAGATAACCGACCGCCAGCCAATCGGGATGATCGCCAATGGTCATCGCGGTAATGATCTCCTGATCATTCAAAAAAATCGTCAGCGGCCGCTCATGGACGACATGGCTGGCAACCGGCTGGCCGTCCTGGTCAAGGCCGTGGACTTCTTGCCAAAGCCGGCCGTCATCAGGGTCGGGGGCAATCCGGAACTCTTTGTCGTCCGCGTGTGTCATACTGCAGCATCATAAATGCGTTGCGGCGGAATGTGCAGGGCAATCTTGTCGCCCAGGCGGATTGCGCCTTCCCGTTCGACCCAACCGACGGTGCCGCGCAGATCGCGGGCTGCGGCAACAAATTTTTGCCCGGCGCCGGGGAAATGGCCATCGACCACGTCAGCCGGGTATCGGCAGGGCGCGTT
>JAEKFU010000304.1 GCA_016522385.1 Pseudomonadota bacterium | reverse complement strand
AGCTGGGTCAGCCTTGACCACACAGGCAGCGAACGTGCGCTCGAACTGGCTGCCGTAGTCAACGGGGAAACCGCCAATTTCCAGAATTCTGAGGCAATCGGCGAAGGCCGCTTGATTGGCGGAGATCACCGGCTTGCCGAGCTCGGCCTCCAGCTTGGCGAGATTTTCGATGGTGCGAAAGCCGGTGCAGGAAATGAAGACCGCTTCGGCCCGGTCGCTGTCGACGGCGCGGGCACGGCAGTAGGAGATTTCCGGCGGGCATTCCTGGATGTCAGCGGTATCAGTGATGCCGCCGCCCGGCCAGGCGGTGACCTGAAAGCCGTTGGCCTGGAGGTAGTCGACCTCCAGCTTTGTCACCTCATTGGTGTAGGACGTAGCGAGTGCGATCCTGACGGCGCCAATGAGACGCAAGGCGCGCATAACCGCCGTTGTTGTCGTGGTCGCAGGAGTTCCGGTTTCGCTTTCGATCATCTCGATCAGGCGCTGATCGTAGCCGGGTCCCCCGACGAAACTGCCGGAGATGCAGCCAAACGCGATGACCCCGATACGGCTTTGGCCAATCTGCCGGGCTGAGCGTGCCGTTTTCTGTTCCATCGCCAACAGGCTGGGCGGCGTGACATTCTTCAATTCCACGCGGTTGGCGTGTGTGGTGACATCGTCCGGGGCCATGCGCTGGAATTCCGGCGCCATGACCGAGTTGCCGGTTGGAAGCATTAGGCCGGTGCGGCCGCGCCATCCGCACATGACGAACCTCGTGGTCGGGCTATTGAGCTGCCCCGGTATGCAGCGGCAGGCTTTCTTCGGTTGCGCCATGCGCCAGCATGTCGGCGATTAACCCGTCTTCCACGCCGATCTGCAGGGCGTCGTTGAAGCGATTGAAGAAGCCACACCGCGCGGTGCGCAGGTTCAGTTCGACGATCTGCTCATCGGCAAAATCCAGCAGCAACCCCATGATGTGGCGGACCGCCGGCGGGCGGTGCGCGAGCACCTTAACCTGGTTGAGAAACGGACCGTATTTGGTGGCAAAGCGCTGGTAGATCGGTTGCACATCTTCTGGAACTTCATGAACTTCGATATCGCGAATGCGTGCGATATTTTGAGTCTCCTCGCTTTGGTTGGCAGTCTTGCTGTTTCGTGCGGCGGGCAGGGGCCTGGTCCCTGTCCCGCCACAATCAGTGTGCCTAGAACTCAACGCGTTCGATGACGACGTCCTTGCCTTCGTCGATCTCGGTAAGCCGGAAGTCACGGCCGAGCACCATGCCTTCGGCGTCGAACTCGACGCACTTTTGCGCGACTGGTCCTAGACCATTGGGGTGTGTGGCATCAGCAGGATTTCGTTTTGCACATCCATGACGCCATGCTGTTCGCCAATTAACCCAACGACAACATCAATCTGGTCTTGGCCCAAGGCGGCACCAGACACGGTGACCTTGCCGTCCTTGACGTCGATGTCGAAACTATGGCCGTGAATGCCGAAATCGGCGCTGTCGTCGAGGGCTTCGCGGATACGTGCTTCGATGAGCTTGTCGGCAATGACGCTGCGAGAGGCCTCGGTCGGCGCGAAGGCCGGATTTTCGGTCAGCAGGCGGACCTGGTCGATGCAGGCCTCAATCGGTATTTCGGCGGTGTTTAGCACGATGTGGTAGTTGATTGGGTCCTGCCAGTCGGCATCAAAGAACCGGCGCATGGCGCGGGTGTGTGCGGTATCGCTACGCTCGATTTCTCGGCGGGCAACGGCGTCATCGTCAATGCCCATGCGCTCCATCATCCGTTTGATGCGCGCTGGCATGGGCGCACAGATCCGCACTCGGATGACATGCGGAACATCTTTCAGAAGCTGTGTGGCGCCCCAGCCGCGGATCAGGACGTTGTCCTTTTGTGCGATCTGCAGGATTTCACCCGCCGTGTAGCTCGACAACCTGTTCTCGTCGATCTTCCAACGTTCGAGCATCGAGGCGCTGCCTTCCAGAAATCGGTGCACCTCGCTTTCGCGGACCTGCATGCGGTCGGCCAGCTCTTTTTCTACCAATTCGTGGTGAACGACCGCGAGTCCCAGTTGCACGGACAATCCGAGCGCGACATCTTTGCCGAGTGAGCCCATTTCCCTGGTCATTGCGATGACTGTCATAGCTGTCTCCTCAGATCGTGAGTCCAGCCGCCCGGCCCAGATTGAATGTTAACCCAATCTATAAGGCACGAGCTACGGCGGAATTGCTTCGGGCCGAATTGCCCAATCGAAGTGGCTGCAATCTTCAGCGAGCCGCGCCCGCCGATTATACCGCCCGCCAGGACCAGGCCAAAGCCATCGACATGCCGGGAGTGATCGCCTGAATGGAATTTCCGCATGGGCCGCGACTGCAATCGTGACCGGTATGGCTGCGCTTTTGCGCGAATCGTTTCGGGCGAATTCACATGCAACAATGGCGATCAGTACCGACAGCGCCAACAATTCCAGGGAGGCTTCGATCTTTGGCGTAGTGTGGACTGCCGTCCTAAATCGGCGCTATGAGCGACGATCTAGCTCTGCGGCTGCGCGCGTCGCCGCAGTGCGCGGACGTGGCTTTCCTCGGCGATGGCAACATAGTCGTCCAGGAAATGTGGCCGACGCGCGCGCAGGTCGCGCATCAACCATGAATAGACCGTGCGTAGATCAACCAGAATGATGTCGGGCTTCTTGCGTTCGATGATGTTGAGGATCCACTCGAGATCTTCTTCGTAGTATCGGGTCAGCGCCAGGCGCCGTTCTTTGCTCAAGTCATCGTTGGTCAGCATGTGACGCGTGTATCTGGCGACCCATTGACTGTGTGTGCGATTGATCCATGTCCCGCCGATCTGTCGATTGAGGGGGAAAGATGTCGTAATATCAGGCGAGATCGCCAACACCGTTGCGCCTTTGAGATCGGCTGCCCAGGACAGGTCAATGAACCGCGGTCTGCCATCATTGAGTCCCCTATAGAGCACCACTGAGACCGTTAAGCAGACTACGGCGAGGGCGGTTGATATGACGGTCTTGAACAGTGCGTCTAGATATTGGAGCGAGCCGACCCGCTCGACGACTGCAAGAGCCAATGCAATTGAGACCATGAAGGCAGCAGGATAGACGTGGTAGTTGAAATACTTCGCTTGAAGAAAATAGGTTAGTAGAAAGCCGGCACCTGGAGCGAGAAGCGACCAGAACGTGGCGCAGTGGCGTTGACCGATTTGCAGAAGTTGGGCGATGACGAATGCGCAGAGCACCACAAGCGTGGCCCGGTCCTTCAAGAAAGTTAGCGGATGGCTCTTCGCGGGCACATACACATCGCGCATCAAATCCCACATCGGTCCCAGATAACTTGGGAACCAGGCAAGTGATGCAGCCGTGATGATTCCGGCAAGAGCGCCGGCAGCCAATAGGCCGCTTGCCACCAGGAAACGGGGATCATGGGTGCGCCACAGATAATATGCAAACAGGAAGGCACCGGGCAGAACAAACAAAGGTGGCTTGATCGCGACTGTCAGCGCAGCAAGCACGGCGGCAAGCGATCGCGTAGCAAGTGATGGCCATTGGCCAGTGTTGGCATGCCGGATGAAGACAGCAACCAGTGGAAGCCCGAAAAGGGCCGCGAAATATTCCCGCTGCGCATAAGTGTCCGACGGCAAGATGAAGAGCAATAGGGCAGCGCTGATGAGAATTGTGCGGTATGATCTCAGCTGTTCCTTCGGCGTTTGGGAGAGTATCCGATCCGTCAGCGCCAGTGTCAGTAGTCCGCAAACTTGCGTAAATACAATCAGCGCCCATTCTGGCGGCACACCGAACGTTTTTCCCGCGATAACCGCCGGCATGTACAAAAGCGCCGGCACGGGCGGCGTTGTTTCAAAAATGTCGACATAGGCCGTCTCACCTGCGAGAATCCTTTCGCACATGCTGATCAGCCAGCTGACGTCCGATGTTGGACCATCCAGGTGCAACGGGAAGGAGGCGATCGCCAACAGCGTAATGATGCCCCAAACAAGAAGCTGCTGATGCCGCGCCCGACCGCCTACCGGATTTACATCGGCCATACTGCTCACGAGTGGATGACGGAGAGCCCCGCCATGATCAGAAATGCACCTGCAAAGTAGCGAAATGTAAGCACTTCCCCGAACAGGAAAGTGGACAGTATTGGTACAAACAGGAACCCAAGGGCGGTGAAGGAATAGGCTGCACCCAATGGGACTGCGCGCAGCACCAGTATCCAGGACACGGTTGCTGTCGCGTAGACGATCATTGCGGCGATGAAATAGGGGTCGATGACCATAAGTCTGAGCGATGCCGCATCGATTGCCGGCATTCGCATGCTGACGAGTTTGAACAAGACCTGGCCACCGCCGATCAGCAGAGGAGTTGCGATCAATCCCGCCCAAGCAAGAATGGACCAGCTGCCATTGTCATCTGTCATTGTGTTCACTTTCAGTTTTCATGTGAAGGTGGTGTGAGGTTAACCTTGCGACATGTTAGGGGGTCAACTGTTTCCAATAGCTGAGCGCGGTATGACCGGCGGGTGCATAACTAAGCCTGCTCGCGACGAGGCCGGGCCGTGAGCAGCATCTGTTTGCCAAACGGTTTTAGTGGAGATCGCAGATAGAGCTTAATGAGTGATGGCCAAACCGGAAGGCCTGACTTAATCGTTAGTGGCAAAAAGCGTGGCCTCATCTCGATGGTCTCGAAACCATGGGCGGACAAGAAGTCTGCCAGGCTGACATGTGAATACACGGAGACATGCGTGTAATCGTCGAAATACTGTTTGTAGGCATAGCGGTAGTTGGGCTGCAGGATGGTCAAGGTGCCGTCTTCTGAAAGCTTGATGCGCAGCTGAGCCAGCACCTGGGCGAATTGATCTTGGCTCAGGTGTTCGAAGAGATTGCTGGCAAAGGCATAGTCGACCGAATTGTCTTCGACTTTTGAAAGATCGGTAACATCGCTGACGAATGCTTCAATGCCCGGTTCGAGATGCTTCGGAAACTCTTCCCACACATCCATTGCAATCTTGCGGCGTGCCGTTACGTTGTTGATGAACTGGCCGTAGCCCGAACCGAGGTCGAGAACGCAACCCTCTGCCGGCACGCGGCTTGCGAAATAGTCTTCGCAGAGCACTTGCCAGAGCACGTCACGGCGTGTGTCAGCCGTTAGCCGCGAGGAATGGTAACCCCCACTCATATCGCGCTCTTCCATCCGAATGTCAGGCCGCGGATCATTGCCAGACCGACTGACAGGGCGCGAAAGTTCCCGGTGTTGCCCCCCTTACTCTCTCCGACGCGGGCATGAAAGGTAATTGGGCATTCAAGAACCACCAGTTTCTTTGTCAGTGCCATATCGAGGAAATGGGCATTGAACTCCAGATTGACCGCCGGATTCAGCGCGGGAAGGAGCGCCCGCAAAGCGCTTGTTCGACACAATTTGTAGGTGGTCCCAACATCGGTGATTGTGGAACACCCAAGGTGCTTGGCCTCAAGCAGTTTGCCAGTGAAGAGGTTGCCGTAGAACATGAATGTCGTTAGCTGGGTGTTTCGTTCGCGTAGTGCTTCCACCGTTCTGGTGCCGTTGACGATGTCAGCATGCGGTACATAGGAGAGAAGTTTGTCGATGTCATGTGCCCGAAAGGTGCGGTCGCCCTCGCACAGGACCATGAGTTCGGTATCGTCGAAACGCAGGGACTCGACGTAGCAGCGATAAACGCAGCGGCCGTAACCTGGCTCTGTCTCGTTGAATGTCAGTGCGCCCGCTTCTGTCGCTCGTTCGAAGGTTTGATCGGTGCTGTTGTTGCTGACGACGATCACGCGACGCACTCTTGGGTGGTCGCGAAAATCACGCACCGCATCGCCAATACCCTGCTCATCATTGTAAGCAGTGAGCGCCACGGTTACTTCCGGGTCCTTGAACTCATCAACTCGCAACTGCTGCAGCGGCCGTTTGCGATCGAACAGGACGAGAAGATCGAACAGCGCAAGCGCAAAGCCAAGTGCGATAGGAATACCACTATACCAAACGAGCCACTCGGAAACCGGCGTAAGCGTTTCGTACAGACCGAGCACATACCTTGGCACGACCGCAAACACGCCCAGCAAATACATAACGATGCCTAAGCAAAACAAATAGATGCCATAGAGAAGATACGGCGCATCTAGGAGTGAGGCACGGGTGTGCGGGGAAATTGCACGTTCTGTTTCGGTTGATGCCTCGGTCCTGCCAGATCGCGGCTTTGGATCTGACGAGCCTGATGTTCGCTTATGCTTGTCCACTTCAGAAATTTCGTTGCACCTGATTTAGGCCCGCAATCAAATTTGGACACTTGTGGAATGCACGATTGCTAAGAATACGGTGTGACATCTCCCCAAACATCGTAGCATCGGCAATTTATCTGAAAGAATGCCTTTGCTATCATCGAAACTGTAATTTTAATGTTAACTCACAGAGGTTTAGGCCGGCAGCTCATCCTAATTGATTGCACCGGGAGTTGTGTGGTCTTGGACAAAGTGCGTGCAAGTGCGCATCATCGGCTCTGCACCCCTACCGGCTCAATTCCCTGATTGCCTCATCGATGCCTTCTAGTGTTAATGGATACATGCGGTTTTCGAAGAGTTGGCGGATCAAATCGATGGATGGGGTATAGTGCCAATATTTCTGTGGGCTCGGGTTGAGCCAAACACAGCTGGAATAGATCTGGGTGAGGCGCTGCAGCCATATCGAGCCGGGTTCGGGGTTCATATGCTCGACCGAACCACCGGCATGAGTGAGTTCGAACGGGCTCATCGAGGCATCCCCGACGAAGATGATCTTGTAGTCGGACGGATAGGTGTGCAGGACGTCCCAGGTGTTGATACGCTCGGCATGGCGACGGCGGTTGTCCTTCCACAGGAACTCATAAAGGCAGTTGTGGAAGTAGAAATACTCCATGTGTTTGAATTCGGCACGGGCCGCGGAAAACAACTCCTCACATGACCGAATGAACGGGTCCATTGAACCGCCCACATCGAAGAACAGCAGCACCTTGATGGTATTGTGCCTCTCCGGCACCAGTTTGAGATCAAGATAACCGCGATTTGCGGTCGAGCGGATGGTGTCGTGGAGATCGAGCTCTTCAGGTGCGCCTTCGCGCGCGAACTTGCGTAGGCGACGCAGAGCGATCTTGATATTGCGGGTGCCCAGTTCGACGCTATCGTCAAGGTCCTTGTATTCGCGCTTGTCCCAAACCTTGATGGCGCGCTTGTGGCGGCTTTCGTTCTGGCCGATGCGGATGCCGGCCGGGTTGTAGCCATATGCCCCGAACGGCGACGTGCCGCCGGTGCCGATCCATTTATTGCCGCCCTCGTGGCGTTTTTCCTGCTCTTCGAGGCGCTTTTTGAGTTCTTCCATGATCTTTTCCCAACCGCCAAGCGCTTCGATCTGGGCCTTTTCTTCTTCGGTGAGGAATTTTTCGTTTAGTCTGCGCAGCCATTCTTCGGGGATGTTGGTCAGCAGCTCTTCCGGCGCAAGCGTGTCGAGACCTTTGAATATATGCCCGAAAACTCGGTCGAACTTGTCTAGGTTGCGTTCGTCCTTCACCAACGTGGAACGTGACAGATAGTAGAAATGCTCCACCTTGTACCTGGCGACATGGGCGTTCATCGCCTCCATCAAGGTAAGATATTCCTTGAGCGTAACAGGTACACCGGCCGATTTGAGTTCATGAAAGAAATTGACGAACATGCGGTTGCTTTTAGCGCCCTGCGGTTTTGTTGGTCAATCCTTGCGGATCGTTGGTGCCAAAGCGGAGCTGTTTGCCCGACTTGAGCAAGCCTTCGACAACATAAGGACCGGACACGCAATCGAGCTAGCCCTTGCGCTAATAGCGGATGCCCCAAGTCGCCACCATCCGTTACGTATGGCTTGAGCTGAGGCGATGTCCGAAAAGGGAATTTGATCTTCTCAGGACGCCCGGTCTTGCCGTCGAACGGCGACCATGCCAGCAAGACTGAGTCAGCAATGGGAATGATCTACCAGCACCCTTCTGGCCAAACAAAGCAAATGA
>JAEKFU010000272.1 GCA_016522385.1 Pseudomonadota bacterium | reverse complement strand
GGCTACGGTCATGTCAAGGAACGCCATTTGGCCGAGGCAAAAGCGCGTGAAAGCGAACTCTTGAACGCCTATCGGGCTGGCAAGACCCGCGCGCCCTTGCAACTTGCGGCAGAGTGACTCGGCATTTTTTTTGCTTTATGCCATACGGCTTCGGTCTTATGGTCACACTCATGGGCTGAAACAACGCCGTGCTGATTTTGTGATACACTTTTTGCGATTAAATTCTTGAAACTGTATTGCATTGCAGCGTAGATTGCCTGCCTTGATCCGGACGCAGAAAGCCGGACACAAAACGGTTTGGGAGGGTATTCGTGGTAACAGATGCTGCGCTGGTCGCGGGCGAAGACACATTTCCAAAATTGCTGTTACGAAACGCGGTGCGGTTCGCGGACCGCCCAGCAATGCGACAAAAAGATCTCGGCATCTGGCAGGCGTGGACCTGGCGCGAAATGCGCGACGAGATCAAGGCCTTCGCCATCGGTCTGACAAAACTCGGCGTAAAGTCCGGCGACAAGATCGCGATCGTTGGAGACAACCGCCCGCGGCTGTACTGGACCATGTGCGCCGCCCAATCACTCGGCGCCATTCCAATTCCGGTCTACCAGGACTCAGTCGCCGAGGAGATGGCGTTTGTGCTCGAGCATGCCGGCGCTACCTGTGCTGTTGTCGAAAACCAAGAACAAGTCGACAAGATCCTTGAGATCCGTGAGACCTACAAGGCGATCAAGCACATCATTTATGACGAAGATCGCGGCCTCAAGAACTACAACGTCACGGGACTCTACTCCTTCGAAGACGTACAGGACCAGAGTCGTGCGGCGGTCAGCGAGGGGGCCGAGGATGCCTGGCTCGCCGGGGTCGCAAAGGGCAAGCCGTCAGATACTGCCGTGATCCTGTACACCTCCGGCACGACCGGTCAGCCTAAGGGTGTCGTGCTGACCATGGAAAACGCCCTTTGGGCCGCACAGGCCGCCAACCGGTTTGACAACCTGACCGAAACTGAGGACGTCATTGCCTATCTGCCTATGGCTTGGGTCGGTGATCATATCTTCTCCTATGCCCAGTCCTATGAGTGCGGCTATTGCGTAAACTGTCCTGAAAGTCCGGAGACGGTGGTCGATGACCGGCGCGAGATCGGCACCACCTATGCTTTTGCCCCGCCGCGAATTTATGAAAACCTGATTACTCTGACCATGGTGCAGATGGAGGATGCCTCGAAAATCAAGAAGCGCATGTTTGACTATTTCCTCTCCTTGGCCAACCGAGTCGGTGAGAAGATCCTCAACGGCGAGCAGGTAGCCGTCAAGGATCGCCTTCTCTATGCGGTGGGCGAATTTCTAGTCTATGGCCCGCTTAAGAACCGCTTCGGCTTGTCCAATGTCCGCGTTGCCTATACTGCCGGTGAAGCGATCGGCCCGGAGATTTTCCGTTTCTACCGCTCACTCGGCATGAATTTGAAACAACTCTATGGCCAGACCGAAGCTGGCGTCTACATCACCAACCAGCCGGATGCAGAAATCTATGCCGATACTGTTGGCACCCCGCTGGATGGCATTGAGGTCAAGATCGACGATTCCGGCGAAGTCCTCTACCGCTCGCCGGGCGTATTCAAGGAGTATTACAAAAACCGTGAGGCTACTCGCAAAACCAAAACCAAGGATGGCTGGGTGCATTCCGGTGATGCCGGTTTGATCGACGAACACGGCCACCTGAAGATCATCGACCGGGCCAAGGATGTCGGCCACCTCAAGAACGGCACTATGTTCCCGCCGAAATATATCGAGAACAAGCTTAAGTTCTTTCCCAACATCAAGGAAGCCGTGGCGATCGGTGACGGCCGCGACTATGTCGCCTGCATGATCAATATCGATCTGACCGCTGTTGGCAGCTGGGCCGAACGCAACAATGTCATCTATGCCAGCTATCAGGAATTGGCCGCGCACCCGGACGTCTACAGAATGATCGAAGAACATGTCGAGCAGGTCAATCGCGAGCTGGCTGGCGAGGAACGCGTTGCCGGCGCGCAGATTCAGCGGTTCCTTGTCCTGCACAAAGAACTCGACGCCGATGACGGCGAGATCACCCGTACCGCCAAGGTCCGCCGCTCGTTTGTGGAACAGCGCTACGAACCATTGATCGATGCCCTTTTCGACCGCAGCAAGTCGTCCCAGCACATCAGTACCGAAGTCACATTCGAGGACGGTCGCAAGGGTACTGTCGAGGGTGATGTCGAAATCAGGAACATGACCCCGCACGCGATTGGTGAACCAACCAGGATCGCTGCCGAATGAATGCAGCCGTCAAACAGGCCGAAGCCCCCACGGAAACCTTGTTGGCCGTCGAGGGCGTAACCCTGTCTTTCGGCGGTGTCCAGGCAATCAAGGATGTTAGCTTTGACATCCAGAAAGGTGAAATCCGCGCCATTATCGGCCCGAACGGTGCCGGCAAGACGTCGATGCTCAACGTGATCAACGGCTTCTATCACCCACAGATGGGCAAGATTACATTCAAAGGCCAGACCCGCGAAGACATGCGCCCGCATGTTGCTGCTACGCAAGGCATCTCACGCACTTTCCAGAACGTCGCCCTGTTTCACGGCATGTCGACGCTCGATAACATTATGACCGGGCGCACCCTCAAGATGACCACCGGTCTGTTCTGGCATCTATTCCGCTTCGGCAAGGCCGAACAAGAAGAGCTGGAGCACCGCGAGTTCGTCGAGCACATCATCGATTTCCTCGAGATCCAGCACATCCGCCGCGCCGCCGTCGGCCGCCTGCCCTATGGCCTCCAAAAACGCGTCGAACTGGGCCGTGCGCTTGCTGCCGAGCCCGACTTGCTGCTGCTCGATGAACCCATGGCCGGCATGAATTTGGAAGAAAAGGAGGATATGTCGCGCTTCATCATCGATGTGAACGATCAGTTCGGCACCACAATAGCACTCATTGAGCATGACATGGGCGTGGTGATGGACCTGTCGAACAGAGTCGTCGTGCTCGATCATGGCGAAAAGATCGGCGACGGCACGCCTGATGAGATCAAGAACAATCAGGACGTCATCGACGCCTATCTCGGCGTGGCGCACTAGGAAACCGGCTGATGGGCGAAATTCTCTATGGCATCTTCATCGGGCCCTTCGCTGAAATGGGCTCCGCCCCGGATCTGCTGATCCAGGTGCTGTGGGAAGGGTTCGTCTCCGGCACGCTTTATGCGCTGATCGCTCTTGGCTTCGTGTTGATCTTCAAGGCATCTGGCGTCTTCAATTTCGCGCAAGGGATCATGGTCGTGTTCGGCGCCCTGTCACTGGTCGGCCTGTTTGCCGCCGGCGTGCCCGCCTGGCTGGCGTTGCTCATGTGCGTAGCGATAATGTTTGCCCTCGCCTGGAGCGTTGAACGCGTCGTGTTGCGCAATCTGGTCAACCAAGAACCGATCATTCTGTTCATGGCCACGATTGGGCTCAACTACTTTCTCATCGGATTCGGCGAGTTCATTTTCGGTGGCGAACCGAAAACCATGATCACTACCGAGCTCGGCCTGCCGACCGGGTCGTTCGATTTCGAAGTGCTCGGGGGCTTCGTCAGCCTGCAGCAAATCGATATCGCCGCCGCAGTGATCGCCGGCATTCTGGTTGCCGGACTGGCGATCTTTTTTAACAAGACCCGTATCGGCCGCGCACTGCGCGCCGTTGCCGATGATCATCAGGCCGCCATGTCGGTCGGCATCACGCTGAAACAGATCTGGGTTATCGTTTGGTTCGCGGCCGGCATTGTAGCACTTGCCACCGGCGTCATGTGGGGTGCCCGTTCGGACGTCTCCTTTGCCCTCTCGATTGTCGCGCTGAAAGCGCTGCCAGTGCTCATCCTCGGCGGTTTCACTTCGGTGCCCGGCGCCATTGTCGGGGGCCTCATTATCGGTATTTCGGAAAAGGTTGCCGAGTTCTACTG
>JAEKFU010000215.1 GCA_016522385.1 Pseudomonadota bacterium | reverse complement strand
TGCGTGTAGTCGAGCTCGAGCTTGGCGAGGTTGTATGACGCCTGCAGCGCCTCGAGATCGTAACGAATCCTGTCGAAGTCGCCAGTCGAGATCAGTCCCTTGTCCATGAGGTCGACATTGCGTTCGTAATCACGCTGTAATTTGCGCAGGTTGGCCTCGGATTCACGCAACTCGAGGCGCAAGCGGTCGCCGTCGAGACGGGCGAGAACTTGGCCCTGAGCGACATCGTCACCTTCCTCGACGAGAATTTCGCGAACCTCGCCCGCGACCTTGGCGATGACCTCGGCCTCGGCAAAGGCTTCGATTGGAGCCGTTCCCGAGTACACGGCATAGACGTCGCCCCGTACCGGCTTGCCGACCTCGACGGGAATTGCGACGACGTCTTCGTCTTCGTTGTCGTTGGAATCCTGCGAGTCGCCTTGCTGCATGCAGGCAGCCGCCAGGAATGCGTACGCGACGATTGCCGGACCCGAGCGATTCAGCGACATCAATTTCTCCCTCTATTGTCGCGCACGGGAGTCGCCTTCTGATGGCACCGGCGCGTCGTAATCAGCCAGTATAGCTGTTTGTTTTTATTTGGCTTGCCAGCACTTTGCTGCCGTCGCGCAGACCCGAATGGCCGACGACAACGATTTCGTCGTCGTCTGACAGGCCGCTCAGAATTTCGATGTGCTGCTCGTTCGTGACGCCAGTTTGCACACGTCGGCGCGATACCTCGCCATCCGTAACAACGTACACCGACGCTACTTCATCTTCGAACAATACCGCCTGCTGTGGAACAACAAGCGCATTTTCGTGCTTTTCGTAGGCGATCATGAATCGCGCAAACATGCCCGGCACAAGATACCCGTCAGCGTTCTCGATCAACGCCGTCGCACGGAACGTGCCGTTGCGCGTGTCGATCGTCGGGCTGATGCGGGCAATCGTCGCGGGAAAATCGGTGTCGGGCATCGAGTCGACCCTGAGACTCGCGCTATGGCCCGCCGTAAACTTGGCGAGCTCGGATTGCGGAATTTGCAGGTAAGCAATGAGCTCGCGGGTATCGGTGATGCGAAACGCAACGCTTTGCGGTTCGATGTTTTGTCCCAGCTTGATATCGCGGCTCGACACGACTCCGCTTATCGTGGCGCGAATTCTGGAATACTCGTAGTTGAGCTTGGCGAGGTCATACGCTGCCTGCAATGCGGCGAGGTCATACTTGAGATCGTCGTGCATTGCTACGCTCACGAGTCCTCGATCCGCGAGATCTTCAGTACGCGCAAATTCCTTACGCGTCTTCTCGAGCTTGGCTTTGGCGGAAAGCATTTCGAGGCGCAAGCGTTCGCCATCGAGTCGTGCCAGAACCTGGCCGGCCTCAACTACATCGCCTTCTTCAACAAGCAGCTCTACGACTTCGCCACGAACGCGCGCGAGCACCGGTGCGTCACGGTCTGACTCGATCGTCGTAGTCGCGAGGTAAGTCGCAAAAATATCCGCCCGTTCCGGCAGCGCAACTTCCACCGGAACGGGCGTAGCAGCACTGACATCGTCTGCGTCTGCTTGACTGGCCTCGCCCGTACCGCAACCGGGGATAGCTGCGGTCGCGGCGATGGCCAGTACGGCGAGTAGTGGATTCGTAACTTTCATGTCGTTGCTGATTGGGCGGTAGTCCTTAGTGTTATAGTGAAGTATAACACTAGTTCGGTATAACGCAACCCTCGAATTCAAAGTAGTCGTTTTCGGCTAATCTCAAGAAAATCAATCGCTTGCCAGTTTTTGCGCCACAGACGTCGCGGGCAATAGTGCCGCTTTGTACTCATTAGATGCGCGAGGCGCGATTTTGGATTAGACCGAACCTGGACCGGTAGTTGCGCGTTGCGCGAAGCTCGCCGGCCTGGCTAGGCCATCACGAGCTTGCCTCGTCGGCAACGCCGCCATGCACGGCGCCCGTACGTCTTCGCTCGGCACGCCGCGCCGAGATTTGCGCCTGAATCATGAGCAGGCTCGGTGTCAGAAACAGGGTCAGCAACGTCGCGAAAGCAAGTCCACCGGCGACTGACGACGCGAGTTGCGTCCACCATTGCGAACTCGGCGCGCCCACCGAGACTTCGCGCGCAATCAGGTTGATATTGACGCCGAGCACCATGGGCATGAGACCGACAATCGTCGTCACCGTCGTTAGCAACACGGGCCGCAGGCGCACGGCGCAGGTTCTTAGAATGGCGTCGAACGCATTCGTACCACGGCGGCGCAATACGTTGTAGGTGTCAATAAACACGATGTTGTTGTTGACCACGATGCCCGCCAGCGTGATGACGCCAATGCTGCTCATAATGATGCCAAATGGCATACCGACAACCAGATGGCCGAGGAGCACGCCGCCTGTCGAGAACACGACGGCCGTCAGAATCAGCAGTGCCTGGTAGATGCTGTTGAACTGCGTGACGAGAATAATGGCCATCATGGCAATCGCCATCATCATGGCTTTGGCGAGAAACACCTTATCTTCATTCTGATCTTCGACCGAACCGCGGAACGCGAAGCTGACGCGCGGGTCGATCCCAAGGGTCGGCAAAAGCTGCTGCAGCTCGGCGATGACATCGTTTTCGAGGTAGCCCTCGGCGACGTCAGCTTCGATTGTCATCGTGCGGCGCATGTCCGTGCGTGTGATCGTGCTGACTTTTTGTGCCGGCACGCGTTCGACGAACGTATTGATCGGTATGAGCCCATCCGAGCTCGGGATGCGTAGCTCGTCGATCTGCGCGAGCGTGCGGTACTGCGCAGGATAGCGGACGCGAATATCGATTTCGTCATCGCTATCATCTGGTCGATACTCACCGATCTTGATGCCGTTGGTGACGAGCTGGACCATGGCGCCCACCAGTGAGATGTCCGCGCCGAAACGCGCCGCTTCTGCACGATCGACCTTGATC
>JAEKFU010000187.1 GCA_016522385.1 Pseudomonadota bacterium | reverse complement strand
GTCATCGAGAACCGCGAATACGGTGCTTGCCAAATCCGGTACCGAACCGCTTGCCACATCCAGTGTCGAGTGACCATGGCCGGGCAGATCAATCGCATGGACGGTGAAGTTGCCGGCCAGCGCCGGCTGGTTGAACATCCAGCTGTTGAGGTCGCTGCCAAAGCCGTGCAGCAGGACCATGTGCTGGCCGTCATCACCCATGCTCGCGACATTGATCGCCCGCCCGTCCGCATCAACCATGCGCGCCTGCGATCCGCCCGGTCCCAGTTCAGCCGCCGCATCACTGACCGGGGCATAGCCTGCAATGAAGGCGTCCAGTTCCTCATCGCTCACATTGTCGCCGGCGATCACACCGAGCAGAGTGCCGACGGGCACCGTGCTGCCGGCGGCGACCAGGCGGCGCCGCAAAGTACCGCCCGTCTGCGCTTCGACAACATTGGTGATCTTGGTGGTCTCGATTTCCAGGAACTCGCTGCCGCTGTCGACGACGTCTCCTTCTTCGGCGAGCCACTGCGCAACCGTTCCCTCTGTCATGGTCATGCCCCATTTCGGCATGGTGACGGCCTGGACGTCCTTGTTCATCAGGCACCTTCCATGACCGAGCGGACAGCCGCCTCGACGTCTCTGGTATCAGGCAGGAAGGCCTCTTCCAGCTGCGGCGCATAGGGTACCGGTGCATGCGGCGGCGTCACCTTCAGGATCGGTGCCTTCAAGTCATGGAACGCCTTTTCCGCCACGATCGATGATATGTCGGCCGCCGTTCCGCAACGTGGATAGGCCTCATCGACGATCACCAGCCGGCCTGTGTCGGCAACGAAATCGAGGATCGTGTCTTCATCGAGCGGCGAGACCGTCCGCGGGTCGATGATCGTGCAATCGATACCATCGTTGGCCAGACGCACAGCGGCTGTTTCGGCAACCGCAGTCATCCGGCCGAGGGCTACGATCGTCGCATCATCACCTTCCCGCAGGATTCCCGCCTCGCCGAAGGGCACCGTATAGGCGCCATCGGGCACTTCGCCTTCGCTGTCATAAAGCATCTTGTTTTCCAGAAAGATCACCGGATCATCATCGCGGATCGCTTCGATCAACAATCCTTTGGCGTCATAGGGGTTTGAGGGAATAACCACTTTGAGGCCGGGAATATGGGTAAACAGCGGGTACAGCGCCTGGCTGTGCTGGCTGGCCGAACGGGCCCCGGCGCCGAAGCTGGCGCGAATGACCAGCGGTGTCACCGCCTTGCCGCCGAACATGTACCGGACCTTGGCTGCCTGGTTGAAGATCTGATCGAAGCAAACGCCGAGAAAGTCGACGAACATGATCTCGGCAACCGGTCTGAGGCCGGTCATCGCCGCGCCGGCCGCTGCGCCAATGAAGGCGCTCTCGGTGATCGGGGTGTCCATGATCCGCTCCGGACCGAATTCGGCCAACAGGCCCTTGGTGACGCCAAACGCACCGCCCCAGGCATCCTGTTCGCCCGAAGCGCCGGCGCCACCGCAGACGTCCTCGCCCAGCACGATCACGTTGTCGTCGCGCGCCATCTCATGTCGCAATGCCTCGTTGAGCGCCTGTCGGAAAGATTTTCTAGCCATCGGTCGTGGACCTAGTAGTCAAGGTAGACATCGGTTGCGACCTCGCTGGACTCCGGCAACGGACCGGCACGGGCAAAATCCACCGCCGCATCGATCGCTGCCGCTACTTCATCGTCGAGCTGATCAAGCTGTACCGCATCGAGCAGTGCCGCTTCCGTCACCCTTTCGCGAAATCGCTTGAGGCAATCCTGGTCGCGGCGCATCGCCTCCTTTTCTTCCGCGGTGCGATAGGTGTCCGCATCGCCGGAGAAATGGCCATAGTAGCGCGGGGTCTTGATGTGCAGCACACTGGCGCCATCACCCGAACGGCCCCGGGCCACGGCCTTGGCCGCAGCTTCATGGACGGCAAAAAAGTCAAGACCGTCAACCCGCTCAGACGGGATGCCATAGGCGCCGGCCCGCTCGACGATGTCGCCGGCAACCGCATAGTCGGAACTGGTCGCCTCGGCAAAGCCATTGTCTTCGACGGCAAAAATCACCGGTAGTCTCCAGATCGATGCCAGGTTCAGCGATTCTTGTGTCGTGCCCTGGTTGAAGGCGCCATCACCTGCAAAGGCAACCGCCACACCGCCGGTCTTGCGGTACTTGGCTGTCATCGCAGCGCCACAGATCAGTGGTGGACCACCACCGACAATGCCGTTGGCGCCCATCATGCCCCTGTCGAGATCGGCAATGTGCATCGATCCGCCCTTGCCCTGGCAGATGCCGTTCGCCTTGCCGAAGATCTCGGCCATCATGGCGTTTACATCGCAGCCCTTGGCAATGCAGTGGCCATGGCCGCGGTGGGTCGAGGCGATACGATCGCTGTCGTTGAGGTGCATGCAGATGCCGACGGCGGAGGCCTCCTGGCCGGCATACAGGTGCACCGCGCCCGGCACATCGCCGGTCGACATCTCCTGGTTGACCCGGTCTTCGAACATGCGAATTGTGCGCATGGTTCGATAGGCGCTGAGGAGTTCGTCACGTGACAGCTGCATTTCCATCTCCACCGGTCGCAGATTCTGACGCATCAAGTGCCTGGCGATAGGCATCGAGAATCAAACGCTGGACGCCGACCACAGAGGTTTCCGGTCCGGCAACCAGATAACCATGATCCAGGGCGCCCACGCTGATCCCTGCAGATTGCGCTGTCAGGATTTCGCCATCTTCCCGCAACGTCTCGCACCACATGTCAGCAAAGTGCTGGCTTTCACCCTGTGCGGCACCCGGTGCAGCCAGAAAATGGAACTCCAGTTTCGTGGTCGATGGCGCTGTGGGCCAGAAGCGGCCGACAATGCCGACGACCGGATCCATCACCAGGTAGGTCCCCGGAAACAGCTGGATTGTGTGGTGCAGTCGGTCGGAACCCTTCAGACGCGCCTCAACCTTGCGTATACGCCCATGCCAGTTCACGTCTTCAAAGCCGCTCGCGTCATAGAGCGTGTTCAGCGTACGCGCATGCATCGACGGGCAATGATAGCACTCGACCACGTTGTCATAGACCAGCTTCCAGTTGGCCGGGATGTCGAGATCAAGCCGCCTGATCCAGGTGTAACCGGACAAGTCGAACTGGCAGCCTGCAGCAATGGCTTCCAGGTCGTCGAAATAATCAGTGAGGCCGGATGCGTGCGGATCCAGATGGGCAAACACACATCCGCGCCAGGCCTCAACAGAGATAGGTACAAGGGACAGGCACTGATAGGTTGCCAATTCACGTGGGCTTGTCTCAGGCGCGTAGACAAGGGCGCCGGTCAGGTCGTAGGTCCAGCCATGGTAACGGCAGGTCAGCCGGTTTGAGCGGCCGTCTTCGCGCGCTACGGGATATCCCCTGTGCCGGCACACGTTCACGAAGCCGCGCAGTATGTACTGTTGATCGCGCACGATGACGATCGGCACATCGCCGAGTTTGCTTGTGAGTATGCATCCCGGTTCGCGCAGGGATGCCTCGGCGCAAACGGCCTGCCAGCTGGTCTTGTAGATCGCTTCGAGATCGTATTTGTGGATTTCCGGATCGTGGACCAGTGAGAATGGCAAGGTCTTGCCCTCAGCCAAGGCAAGCTCTGCCTGTGCGATGGACTGCGCCGAGAAATGGCCGCATTTTGGTGCAGCCGGCATGCCATTCCTCCCCGACGTTCTAGGCGTCTCAAGCCCTAGTCTAACAGCAGGTTTGTGCGGAAGTTGCGCTCAAACCTAGAACTTTTCGCAAAATTCATGCAATCTGAATCGAATATCGGGTAATTTTCGCGAGTTCTGGCAATGGATGAATTCGACATTTCAATTCTCAACCTGGTCCAGCACAATTGCCGTTTAACCGCCGAGCAACTGAGCAAGAAGGTCGGCTTGTCGCCTTCGGCCTGTCAGCGCCGTTTGACCAAGCTGCGTGATATCGGGGTCATTGAACGGGAGATCTCGGTGATCGCGCCGGAGACAGTCGGTCGCCAACTGATGATGGTGGTCGAGGTGACGCTCGAACGCGAACATCCCAACATAATGTCCGAGTTCAAAAATTCGATGAAAGCAACACCTGAAGTCATGCAGTGCTACTACGTCACCGGCGAGGTCGATTTCATTCTGATACTCACTGCCCGTGACATGCAGCACTATGAGCGCTTCACCCAGCAGTTCTTCTTCGACAACCCGAACATCCGCCGGTTTCATACGATGGTGGTGATGGACCGTGTGAAACAGGGGCTGTCAGTGCCAATTGAGGCGGGCACGGAGTAGCAACCAACCTTGACATGTAGCAACGTGCGTCGCCGCTTGAACAAGCGGAAAGGTTTCATGAAAACGACCGTTTGTGATATTGTGGACGATTGCTCCGCCGGCATCGCGATGCGCCACATTGCGGTGTTTGAGATGCCGGATGACGAGCGGTCCACGGCATCGGTTTCGGACGTTGGTGCTTTTGACGAGGCAGAAATTGCACCGCGGCGCACTGAAACCGGGGGTTTTTGACCTAAAGGCGCCCAGGTGTGCCTTTGTGGTACAATTGCGATCCGGCGCATACATTCGGCACGCTTTGTCGGAACGGACGATCCGGATTTTTGGCTGGGAAGCAATAGTAGCCATTATTGAACGCGATAGGGCATTCGGCTTTCGCATGATGATGCCCGAGTGCGCTCTCATAGTCGCCCGTGCCCAGGCTCGGTGTTTGACCGGTTATGAATGCGCTTAGAGCCACCTTATAAAATGGGTTTGAACACGAAAGATTTGATGATCGCCACACTTGCATGCTGCTTGTGGCTGCTTCCGACCAGCGAGGCCGCGGCGAAAGCCTGTATCCACTCGTGGGCGATTCCGGGAACTTATGTCATCAGTGGCAACTTCCGCGGCAAGGTCGAGACGGCCGGTGCGCGCCTGACCCGCGATTGCCGGGTGATCATTCGGGTCCCGGGCGTGTTCTCCGGCAGAAAGGTGCGCAAAGCCGGCAGATGCCTTCGGTTCGGCTTTAAAGTCGAAGGAATCAAGAAGGCATTTTCGGCGAAATGGTGCAACAAAATCGGTTCCTTGCCCTGGAAGGGCAAAATCATCCGCGCCAGAATCAGACTTGTCAAACGTCCGACTGCCGAAGTCGGTGAACTTAAGAAAAAGCAAAACTTCAACCTGCCCAAATAGCCTACTGCTGCGTACCAGTTTAGGGTCGAGTGTGAAGTCGTTCCGGTAGAAAGCCCAGGACACGTGCGGATACCCATGATGGCCC
>JAEKFU010000166.1 GCA_016522385.1 Pseudomonadota bacterium | reverse complement strand
CATCCGAGACCTGGAGCAGTATGGCCGCGAACAGGGCTGCACTTATCTTGAGATCTATGGCCGCAAAGGCTGGGCACGGGTCCACAAGGACTACCGGCAAACCGAATGGAAACTTGAAAGGGCTCTTTGATGGCAAGCGGCAGATCAAATTCGACTACGGTGCAGAAAGCCGACCCCTGGACGGCGGCCCAACCGCTCCTGAAAGACATCATGGGCCATGCCCAATCGCTTTACGGCTCGGGCCAAGGCAACCGGTACTTCCCCGGCTCGACCGTCGCGCCGCAATCGGTCTTCACCAACCTGGCACAGAACCTCGTCGCCGAACGGGCCTTGCGCGGCAGTGCTTTGACGGACCAGGCCAAGGCAGCCTTTGCCGGTCTGCTCAATGCTGCACCCCATCGCGGCACCAATGCCCTGGCCGACAATGTCGCATCGGCCGTCATGCCGCGTGTCAATGCAACATTTTCTGGCGCCGGTCGCACCGGTTCAGGTCTTCATCGGGACACGGCCGTCAGGGCCATGACACAGGCCTTTGCCCCCTTTGCGCAGTCGCAAATGAACGCCGACCAGGATCGCCTGATGAAGGCGGCAACGCTGGCACCCGCCATTGCGGCCGGTGACTATGCGAACCTCAGCCAGCTGGCCAATGTCGGGGCTGAGCAGGACCGGTTTCGGCAACGTCAGCTGAGCGATGATGTGAGCCGGCATTACTACAACCAGAACGCGCCCTTTGAGGCGCTCCAGCGCTACAACGCCATCGTCCAGGGCCATGCGGGGCTCGGCGGTGCGACTACGCAAACCTCCAGCATGCCAGGCCAGAGCCCGGTGGCCCGTGCCCTGGGCGGGGCAACGGCAGGCCTCAGTCTCGCCAGCCTGTCGCCGGCCCTGGGGCCCTTCGGCATCCCGCTGGCAATCGGCGGCGGCCTGCTGGGGCTGTTTGGCTAGAAGATGTCCGTGTTTGGGTCGATACCGGACGACCTCGACGGAGCACGTATTGGTCCGGATATGACCTTAAGCAGAAGTTCTGCCGTCGCAGCATGACGGAGATTTTGCGCTATTTGCTTCCGTGGCCGCCTGCCGATTGAAATGTCCGGTTCCGGACGAATACCGGACTCTCGTGTCAGTAGCGTGTCAGGACCGTTGTTGACCCATTTGAGAAATCAGGGCGAAGACTGGCCACGGCAGCAATGCGCTATTTGCGGTCGTGTTGGACTCGCGGCGGATACGTCCGCTTCTGGATGAGCTCCAGACTCTCCGATTAGCGGTCCAGGAACCTACAGACCCACCCGCTGTGTCGGCGGATGGGCCTAGGGGTGACAGGGCAAGCGTTGGGGCCAGTTGGTTCTATAATAGCTAGCGTGACATGAGAACCGGCACGGGCGCGCTTTTGAGCAAGGTCCAGGTAACGCCGCCAAAAACGTACTCACTCAACCTTGATCGACCGTAGGCACCAATGACGATCAGGTCGGCACCTTCTTTGCCGGCTTGCTTCAGCAACACCTCGGCAGCATCATCGCCACCTGACGACGTGGCTTCAGCGGTAACATTGAGCTTGCGTCGCGCCAGCGTTGTCGCCATCTCGGAACCGGGTAGGTCGCCGTCAATCCCATCCACGTCCGATGGATCGACCCAAACCAGTTTTGTCGTCTTCGATGTGTCTAGGAACGGCAGCGCATCGAAAATCGCTCTGGCTGCCTCACGGCTCGCATTAAAGCCGGCGATTACATGATTGCCAACATCGGCAAACTGTCCTTCCTTGGGGATCAGCAAGACCGGTCGGCCCGATTCTATGACAATGCGTTCGCAGAATCCCGTTTCTACTCCATCGTCTACTTCTTCGTTGTCTTGAGAGACGATAATCAGCTCCGCCTGAAAGCCGTGCTTGACCACGGTGTCCGCGACTTTAGTGCTCCCGCTGGAACTGATTTCGCGCCACTCTGCCGAAATACCCGCCTTGCTCGTCGCATTTTCGAATGCCTCTTTGGCCACAGCAGAACGTCGCTTAAAGAAAGCGGCGACCGATTCCTTGACCGAGGACGGCAGATCGCTGCCAAACGACGGAAAGGTCCGTTGTTCAGGGATAACATAGAGACCGATCAAATGTGCCTGGCGCTTGGCCGCAAGGCCAGCTGATAAAGACACGAGCGCATCGATACGCGATACGGTATTCAAGGAAACAAGAAACGTCTTGAACGTGATTGTAAACCTCCCCCCAAGGGTCAGCAGCTATCATACTGGATAAGACTGTGAACTCGTGAAGCGTGTGATGGATTTCCAATCATGGCACCTTTATCGCGCAGTTCGGTGAGCGTCGCCTTGTCTTGGGTCAATGCGGGGCAGTACATTTGATGCAAATTTTTTTGGTACCGAACGATACCAAGGGTTTGGTAACCCTGACATCATGAAAAGGCTGATGATCCCATTTGCCATCGTTTGCACATTTGGAGCTCTCGTTCCTGCTTCAGCGCACCAATCGTTGGATCTTCACAGAGGCCGCGAATTCGCACAGAAGGTCTGCGCGGAATGTCATGCCGTCCTACCGGAAGACAAGATCTCGCCAAACGACAAGGCTCCGACCTTCAGAACGATTGCTAACACTCCCGGAATGTCGCGAACCGCAATCATCGTTTGGTTTCAGTCGCCACATCCAACCCCGAGTTAGAGAACAACGAAGACCCTGAACGGACATCGACACTGTAACAGCGTCGCAAGACCAACTCCCAGGTTCAACCAGCACCCCCCAGCATCAATCAGCCGGCAGAATAGGCGCGTTCTGCTTGACTAGGATCAAGGAACGATCTCGTGCGATCATGAGACAAATAACGTGCTCCATTCCCATCCCGCGAAGGGGTAGCGTTACTCATGCAAGACTCCCATGTCATCTTCGGGTGGAATCCGCTTTGGGTCTCGAGCTTTCTTTTCGTCATCACCTATGCGGTCATCATCACCGAGCGGGTGAACCGGGCCATCGTGGCGATTGTCGGTGGTTGTATGATGATCGCGCTAGGTGTGCTCAACCAGGAGGCGGCTATCAGAGGCATCGATTTCAACACCCTCGGGCTACTGACTGGGATGATGGTGATAGTCGCCATTACTCGACGCTGCGGGGTCTTTCAGTTCATCGCCATTTGGTCTGCCAAGCGAGTCGAAGCCCGACCGTGGGGCATCCTGGTGATGCTCTCCGTCGTCACGGCGGTCTTCTCCGCCTTGCTCGACAATGTCACGACGGTGCTCCTGATCGCGCCGGTGACCCTGCTCGTCACGGACGAACTCGCGGTCAATCCTTACCCGTTTCTGTTCACCGAGATATTAGCGTCGAACATCGGTGGATCGGCAACGCTCATTGGCGACCCTCCGAACATCATGATCGGCTCGGCCGTGCATCTGAGCTTCAACGACTTCGTGCTCAATCTCGCGCCCATCACGCCCCTGATATTGCTCCTCACCCTCGTCGTCATCTATTTCATTTGGGGGAGAGGTATGGAGGCCGACGCCGAGCGGCGTCGCCACGTGATGTCCCTGAGCGAGCGCGAGGCCATCACGGACGTGCCATTGCTCGTCAAGTCGATGGTCGTGCTGGCTCTCGTGCTGCTTGCCTTTGTCCTCGCCCACCCGCTGGGTCTGGAGCCCGCCACAATCGCGATGATGGGTGCGGGTCTGCTGCTGCTCCTCACCAACTTCGGCCGTGACGCGGAGGGTCAGTCGAAGGATGTTCACCGGTCTTTCGGCGAGGTGGAGTGGGTGACTATCTTCTTCTTCATCGGTTTGTTCGTGGTCGTGCACGGCGTCGAGCACGCCGGTCTACTCGAGCTGCTGGCTCGCAAGATTCTCGACATGACGGGGGGCGAGATCACCATCACCGCGATGGCCATCTTATGGGTGTCGGCCGTCGCCTCCGCGGTCGTCGACAACATCCCTTTTGTGGCCACGATGATTCCACTCATCAAGTCCATGGCACCTGCGCTCGGGGGGGCCGAACAGCTGATGCCACTGTGGTGGTCGCTCGCTCTGGGCGCCTGTCTAGGGGGCAACGGATCGCTCGTCGGCGCGAGCGCCAACTTGATCGTGGCCGGGATGGCCGAGCGCGCTGGTCACCCCATCAAGTTCCTGCCCTTCATGCTGCTCGCGTTTCCGATGATGATCGGGAGCATCGTGATTGCCAGCGTCTACCTCTACCTGCGTTTCCTGTGAGGACCACCATTCATGCTGCCCGATGACATCTTGATTAGAACGAGGACCGCCCGCACGGGGATGTTGATTCGCGAGGTGTTCGAGGAATGCTTGAAGGCCCGTCTCCAGTCTCTGCCGTTTTGTGATGAGGAGGACAAAGTGGTCGGGCGGGTGACCCTCAAGTACATAATCAATCGCTCCATCGTGCCCGAGTACATGGCGGAGCTTGCCCACGTGCTGGGTCGCGAGATGTCGGCGTTCGAGGACATGGAGGCCCGCCTGAAGCAGGTGTTCGACAACTCGGTAGAAGCGTACGTTCAGGAGCCGCACGCGGCGATTGATTCGAGCACGCCGTTGATGAAGGCGCTCGCCATCATGGAGCACCACGACACCAGCTACCTCTTCGTCGTGGACGAGGGGCGCTACGGCGGCACGTTGACTATTCCCGGTATCGCGATGTGGATGTCGCGGCTGGACAAGGGCCGCTAGAGCGTGTCTTTCTCAAATGGTTCCATATGAGAAAGAAACGCTCTAGCCGTTCAGAGGCCAGGCGCAACCCGGGCGTCGTAGCTGAGCCGCGTGGTCTCTCCGAAGTGCTCGACAATCAGCCCCACCGGAAGCTCGACCTCCGCGAGCAGCACATGGCCGTGTCCGGATCGATCCAGCAGATAGTCGAGCACGACTATTCCCGGAAAGATCTTGCTCGCCCTGGGAGTGTCCGCGAGGGTAGCCCGGAACTCGTCTGAGCCCAGTCTTCTCAGACGGGACAGACACTCGGTCAGCACCGATCGAGCCAGCAGCCGATTGGTGATCTCCTTCTTGATCTTTCCGGTAACCCAGCTCACCGCCGTGTTGGAGCTGAGGCTGATCAGCTGCTCTGTACCTGTCGGTATTGCGTCCAGGTGTCCGTCCAGGAAGTCGCTGAGCGCTTGCTCGGCCTCACCGAACGTCGCCGCCGGCTCGAAGAAGCGTGCATATGCCGTCTCGTAGCCCAGATCGACCGATAGCGCCTCGATGGCTCCCGCATGGGACCAGGCTACCTGCAAGCTGTGGCTTCCCAGGTCGCTCACGAGCTTGTTCACGGCACCGCCGGTGACCGCCAGATAGGCGACCTCGGCCTCACGCACGCCATCTGCGATGCTGAGGTCGATGTCGAGGTCGGTGGCAATGCGTCTGACTATCTCCCTGTTCTCGGCAATTCGCAGCGCCCGTGTGCCGATGGCCATGATCGTCTTGGTCGCACTCGGCTCGCAGAGCGCCCGCAGCGCCTGCAGCGCCTCGCGGATCTCCTCGAGCTTTGCCGAGCTGATGCACCCGTTATCGCGGGCGATCGACTTACCCAGCTCCAGGGTGCGTTTGCCTTCAAGACGGGTGTGAAGCTCACCGTCTACGTGCTGGCCGCTCACCAGCTTGAAGTTCTTGCTGCCAAGGTCCAGGGCAAAGACCTTACTCGGCGGTCGGCTAGCTTTCGGGGGCTTTCGGTTCGTGTTCATTCGTGCAAAGCTTGTTCCACTGCCATATAGGTGGCCGGCCGCGAGCAGCGCTCGCCCCCTCTGGTCATCCGCTCATGCCGAGGAAACCTAAACAGCATACGGTTGAACGGTCTTGACCTGTATCAAGCCGGCAATCCGGCGCTCATATCGGTTGGGGCGCTGTCTGCTCCCGCAGGTCAAGGGGCTGAGCTGCAAGCGACGCTGGTCGACGACGCCGAGCCCCAATGTCGCATATCTCCGCTCACCTAATCTAGTATGGGCATCAGGCGATAGGTTTCTCTGCGGACGCGGTGCATGAACGAGCTGTCGTGGCTCCTCATTGTTATTGGCCTCTCGGGGGGTCTTATTGCCACTTTCGGACTTTCGCAAGAACTTTTGCTTGCCCGTTCCTCGACCGAATATGGTCTCAAACGTGGGAGTTGCCTATGGCAACCTTTCAAATCGCACAGCAAAATAATGTGCAATTCAGATACGAGGGCTTTCTGGAAGACTAAGCTTGAGGG
>JAEKFU010000156.1 GCA_016522385.1 Pseudomonadota bacterium | reverse complement strand
ACTCGAAAAAGACTGCAATCAGCCAGTCCTGGTCATCCGGTTGGGGCGTGCGTCTGCTCAACCGGTTGGTGGAAAGACATTACGAATAATAGCCATGACAGAGGTCCTGTTTTATCACCTTGAGCATCGGCCGCTTGAGCAGGTCTTGCCAGTGCTGCTGCAAAAGACACTTGAGCGGGGCTGGCGCGCGGTAGTGCAAACCAGCAGCGAAGAGCGCAGCGAAGCGCTTTCGAATCTGCTTTGGACCGCGCGTGACGACAGCTTCCTGCCCCATGGAACCGCTCGGGACGGCAATGCGGAATACCAGCCAATATGGCTGACCCATGGACATGAAACGCCAAACGGTGCCACGGTGCGCTTCTTCGTCGACGGTGCGGCCTTGCATGGACTGAACGATCTTGATCGGGCGGTTTACATGTTCGATGGTCGCAACGAAGGCGCCGTTGAAACCGCACGCAGCGTGTGGAAGACAGCCATAGCAGACCGCCATGACGTGACATATTGGCAGCAAGATGGTGACGGGCGATGGCAGAAAAAGGCCTGAGCTTTGCTGAGCGCCGTGCAGCAGCACGTGTCCGCGCCGCCGAGTTACAGTCGCTCTCGGAAGCCTCTGGCAATGATTTGGCCTGGTTTGACCTGCTCTACCGCGCAGCAGGAGAAGATCCGGCACAGGTGCCCTGGGCGGACCTGGAGCCGCATCCCGGGTTGGAAGAGTGGATTGGCCGATCCGGCGTGCTCCATGAAGGCCCTGCCATCGACATTGGTTGCGGGCTTGGAGATAATGCCGAAGCCCTGTCTGATGCGGGCTATGATGTGACCGCGTTTGACATGTCGGACCGAGCAATCGCCTGGTCGAAAGAACGATTTGCCGGAACTCGGGTCGACTATCACGTGGCCGACTTGTTTTCGCTGCCGGATCAATGGTACCAATCGTTCAGCCTGGTCCATGAATGCTATACGATCCAGTCCTTGCGGCACGGCTATCGCAAAAAAGCGTTTGCTGCCGTGGCCAGTTTGGTCGCACCCGGCGGCAGTCTGCTGGTGATCTGCCGTTCAAGGCCCGATGACGTCGAGCCGCAGGGTCCGCCCTGGCCATTGTCGCGCGCTGAGCTTGGGCGATTCGACAGGCTCGGTCTGATCCGACTTTCGTTGCAGGCGTTTGACGTTCGAAGGCCGGACCGTGTCATTCCCCACTACAGAGCATTGTATTCGAATCCGAAATGAGGATCGCTGATGTCGACAAAGCTTCGCTACCGTGTATTGACCGGGCCGGACGATCATGCGTTTTGTGAACGTGTCTCCGCGGCCCTGGATGACGGTTATCAACTCTATGGTTCGCCATCGATTACTCATGATGGCGAGACATGTATTGTTGCCCAAGCCGTAATCCTTTGCGATTGACGGGTTCACTGGCAAGGAAACGCTGTCGCGATGGCCTCGGCAACCAGAATGTGGGCCGGCAATTCGCCGCGTCGCGCTGGATTCGCGCGCAGCCATCCGATCACCCGTTCGGTAATGTCGGCTTTCGACGTGGCGTCGGGGATACAGGCGCGCCGGCCTGCAATGCTGTCGGCACCGCTCATTACATCGGCCAGCCCTATGACATATGCCCGGCAGGCAGCGTAGCTTTCATAGAAGGTTTGCGAGTCGAATTCGGCCGAACAGCCGGTCCACAATGATGAACCGCTCGTCGTATCACGCGCTACGGTTTCAGCAGCCATGAGCAAGGATGCCAGAAGTAGGCATATCCGCAATATTCTAAACATCCCCGTGGCTCCTGTCGGTGAACCGGCTCACAACATAAGTGACTGGTACACATAAATGAAATATGCAAGCCTTGATCGGTGGGTCATTCACATCGAACTGCGAGGCTTCCATGACAGATTTCACACCACAGACCGCCTTGATCGTCGGTGCAGGATCGGGGCTCTCGGCATCGCTCGGCCGGTTGTTCACCAGTCACGGCATGAAGGTTTCGCTGGCGGCGCGCGACACCGGCAAACTACAGAATTTGTGCAGCGAAATCGGCGCTGAGGCATTTGAATGCGATGCTTCGGATACCCAGCAGGTCGAGGTGCTGTTTTCCAATCTCGACAAGGCAACCGGTGCACCCGATGTGGTGGTCTACAATCCTTCCGCGCGGGTACGCGGACCGATCGGTGATCTCGATCCGGAGAGCGTAAGGGATGCTTTGATGGTCACGGCCTATGGCGGATTTCTGGTCGGTCAGCAGGCCGCCAGGCGCATGGCGAATAAGGGTTGCGGGGCGATCCTGTTCACCGGCGCGTCAGCGTCGGTCAAGGGCTATGCCCAGTCAGCTTCGTTTGCCATGGGCAAATTTGCCCTGCGCGGCTTGGCCCAGTCGATGGCCCGCGAGCTGCAGCCCAAGGGCGTACATGTCGCGCACATAAATATTGATGGTGGTATCCGCAACCCGGACCGCCCCGAAAGAATGCCACCGGTCGACCGCCCTGATTCCATGCTCGATCCGGATGCCATTGCCAAAACTTATCTCCACCTCATCAAGCAACACCGCTCGGCCTGGACCTTCGAACTGGAAGTCCGGCCGTGGCTGGAGACGTTTTGAGTTGGTCGGGTTTTGTTAACGCGGTCGGTCGCAAAGTCAGACCGGATAGCGGTCTGCGATCGGTTGCCGGTTTGAACCCATCAAGGGAGTGCTACGGTTGTAGCCTTGGCGAGCCAGTTCGGTTGCAGCGACGATGCGCACGCCGATTTCGGTTTGGCTGCGCCAGGTCACCGCACACTGATGGCTGGCTGTTGTGCCATCGTGAACCAGCGTGAAGAGCGGCGGGACAATTGCCGCTTCATCGGCGGTCAAACGCACGCCGAGCTCGGAACGATTGCGGATCCTACAGGCCAATGTCGAATTGCCGTTGGCAAGCACAATCCGGGCGCCCTTCAAACACCGGGAGCGCGGCTGGTGACGTCGTTCATGTTTATGATCAGCCGTCTGCATGAGGGGGCTCCTCTATATGACTGTTAACAAAGTGTAACCGAATTGCTGCGAAGTGGAACAAGAACTGCCGATTATCCTAAACGCTGTTCGATGCAGACTATGATTATGGGCCGTAGTCAGCCGATTATGCGATTGGCGACTTGGCGGTTGCGGACCCCATTCCCGAATGCTATGGGGAGGCCGCGCGCGGTTGATGCAGTTCCAATACGGCCAAAAATCAAATATACGGGCAGGCTGACCGATGGGCTCGGCAAAACACTCTTTGAACTATGAATCCGTGACGCTGTCCGCCGATGAGATCGAGCCGATCCTCGGCGACTGGATTCTGGAACGTCATGACATAGATTCTCCTGGCTATCAGCGCGTCGTCGCCGGCGACCGGCGAAAAATGCTCGGCAAGCTGGCCAAGTTCAAAGTCAGGTCGATGTTGCCGTCTTTGCCGCGTTTTTCCGCGTATCGCGATCAAAGTTTCATTGAGGGGCAATATGCCAAAACATGGTCGCAGCAGCCGTGGCATACATTGAACCAGGAGGTGACGCCGAAACACCGCATCGCCGCGGATTGGAACAAGATCGGATATGTCACGATGCGCGGCGGTCTGACACGTTTGTACTTTGAGACTTTGGCGCGCGCGATCGAACTGCTGCGCCCGAAAACTGTATTGGAAATCGGCTCCGGCATGGGGGTGAACCTGTTTGTTCTGTCGACGCGGTTTCCTGATGTCAGGTTCACCGGCATCGAGTTGACCGAAGCCGGCGTCGAGCGGGCCAAGGCAACTCAGAAAGAGGCTGAACTCCCTAAGGAACTGCAGGATTTCGCACCATGGCCAATGGGTGATACCACAGCGTTCAAGGTCATAGAATTCCAGCAAGGCAGCGCGACGGAATTACCCTTCGAAGACGCATCATTTGACCTGGTGTTCTCTAAAACCGCACTGGAGCAGATGGAAAATGTTCGCCATCTGGCTCTGCCGGAGTATCACCGGGTTGCACGGGACCATGTAGTGATGATCGAACCGTTCAGTGACTTCAATAAGGACAGCATCCGGCCACTAGCAATCAAGGCAAAGAACTATCTGACTTTGGAAGCTGCCGAATTGCGGGAATTCGGCTTGGATCCTCAATTGGTCTGGGCAGACTGGCCAAGGAAACTCGTAGCGGGATATGGTTTGGTCATTGCGCGCAAGATCTGACCGCAATTTTTGAACTGGACGGATTGCCAGCCTGTCTTACATGGAACGCGCAATTTTGCGCGAACAAAGTGAAGGTCAATGTCATCAAGCATGGTGCTCTTGCCTATTGAAACCCAGTCGCGGGAACTCGACGCGAAACTGTTACTCGCCTGTTATCTGGCAAAGGCCGGAATGCCGACAGTTGTCGGTTCACGACAGGTGATGCATGAAAACATCGCATCACTACCGGGCGGGATCTACCTGGCAAAGGACTTTCGTCGCCCAAGTCTGCGGTTGTTTCGCATACTCAAAGACCGTGGGTGCCCGATTCTGGCATGGGACGAAGAGGGTGTCGTCTTCTACAACCGGGAACTCTATCATCGCCGACGCATCGATGCAGAAACCCTCGGTCATGTCGAAGAATTGTTCGCCTGGAATGACGAGAACAGGGCGCTGCTGGCCAATGCGCCTGGCTACAACAACGCGGCCATCCACGTCACCGGTAATCCGCGCACCGACCTGCTGCTGCCAAAGCTGCGCAGCATTTTCGACGAGGACGTCAAGAGCCTGCGCGAACGGTTTGGCAAGTTCGTGCTGATTAATACGAATTTTGGACGAGTCAACCCGGCCGTCGTCACCGGTGCGCAGAAAAACAATCCCGATCGCGGTATTGAAGACCCCGAATTAGCCGAATTCGTACGAGAGTCACTGGAGTTCAAGAAGAAGATTTTTGAGAGATTTCAATCGCTTGTACCTGAACTTTCGCGTGCATTTCCGGATGTCCGCATCATCATCCGGCCACATGTTGCAGAGAACTACGATACCTGGCGCGACGCGGCGAACGCGCATGATAATGTCTATGTGCTCCACGAGGGAAACGTTTATCCCTGGCTGATTGCCAGCGAAGCGGTAATACAGAATGGCTGCACGACTGGTGTTGAGGCTTTCTTGCTCGATCGCCCGGTGATCAGCTACCGTCCGATCGTGAGTGATCCGCACGAGCTGCGTCTTCCCAACATTCTGTCCGAGCCGGCGCATGATCCTGAAAAGTTGAAAGCGAAGTTGGCCGACATCCTCAACGGGTCGAGGTCTGCAGGCCGATGCCAGACGCAACAGGCCGAAGCCAGACGCGTCTATCCCAATCTGGTTGGCGAACTCGCCGCCCAGCGCATGGCCCGGCATATTGCGGCGTTTGCCGGGCGTGGGACGGTTCCGCGCGCCGTTCCCTGGACCACCAGCGCCCGCTCCAGCGTGGCCGGCAGGATGCGCAAGATGGAAAAGCAGCTGCTGTCGCTGATCCCAGGGCACAAGCATGGCGGGCAACACAGTCGCCAGCGGTTTCCCGGCGTATCGCTTGATTACATGAACAAGCGCCGCGATCAGTTCGACATGCTGACCGGTGAGCTGGCCGGTGTCGCCATCAAACCGTTACGCGACAATCTTTTTGTGGTGAGCACCTAGAGCGTCTCATGTTGATTCCAAATCAAAAAGTGGCGGGGCCTGAGCATGCCGCAATCAGTTCGGCTGATCGTCGTGGTACGGACCTTGATCAAGGCTTCGCCCGCGTTCGCTACCGGCCTCGGCGCCTGTCGGATCTCCACAACATCCGGCGATCCGTAGCGGGTGTTGACAGCCGCTTTCATGATCTCCCCGTGCCCCATCATCGCCGTGGACGGTACGGAATTCATGATCTGCGGCGACCAATCAACAGGCTGATTGGGTCTGGCGCCTGGAGTCTATTGCTTGGCGACGAGCACCGAGTGCACCGACTCGAATTCATCGACGACAAATGTACGCGTCAGGCGGGTATCCGGCTCGAACACCACCAGGCCAGCATCGATTCCAATACTTTTCGCCTCATCGTCAACCTTGTCGGCATGCCGGAAGCCGCTCATGCCGACGTAGAAATACTGCCCGTCATGATCCAGCCCACGCAGGAACGTGTTGAACTGACCGAGCCGCTTCCAGTTCATGGTGACCAGCTGGCCGCGCATCGAATCCAGTACGAGCAGCTTGCCGTCAATTCGTGAAACGCTGTGCGGGCACCAAAGGTTGGACATGGCGGGCCCGACCAGCTCCGATCTCGGGATCGAAATTTCGAGCACACCGCCATCATAGACTTCGTCCATCCAATTACCTGTGAACGAAAACAGGCTCACATATAGACTGTTGTCAACCACGCAGAGGTCGTTGACATGGTGATTATCCTTTTTGTTGTTCTGCCATTTGTCCGATACAAAAATCTCATCGATTTTCTTCCCGCTGGCCAACTCATAGACGCCAACTGAGTCGCGACCGGGCTGGGCTACAAACACCGTCTGCGCATTGGCATCGCAAGCCACACCGTGCGGTTCACAATTGGCCGGCAGTTCGATCAGGCCAGTTTCCTTGAACTTTTCATCAATGATTCGGACACCGCGCAACATATCCACCAACACATAGTTGTTGCCTGCACGCGCCAAGCCGCGACACTTGCCAGTAATGAGCTTTCGCACCTGACGGTCTGCGGTGCTTAGGGCATATAGTCCACCGCCGGTCGCTTCGTCGCTGAAGTGCTGCGGCGACGTTATCAGCACCTGTTGGTCGAGGCTGCGCAGGGCATCTGACGCACGCTGGTCCATCAGCAATGGCGTGCAACAGAAGTCATCACCCATAGCGAATTCCATCTCGTGCAACTCATCGATCACGCTGCTGTAGTTGGCCGTTGTGATCACGACAAAAAGACCGCTTCTGTCGTCACTAAGCGTCCGCGGCGCCTTGACAGGCATGCCGGCAAACCGAATGCCCTGGTTGTTCGGGTTGTTGTCAACAACGTGATCGCCCACCTCACCAATCTTCTCAAGCGTGCGCTCAATCCAGTGAGACGCACCCCAGAAGACAATTCTCTTCGATTGCGAGATGGTGGTGATTTCGTCCCAGGTTTTCCATTTTGAGGACGCCATGATGGTTTGTTCCAATGCTGCAGGTTTGTTTGTCGGGAAGTTGCGGAACAGATTTGACGACGCTGCTTAGCGGCTATCGTGGGGATTCACAAGCTTGACGGCTGAAGGTAACAGGGATGCACGGTGGTTGAAGTGTCGCGCTATTGCTGGCGGCAGGGCAGGTGTCACGACGCCGTCTCGAGCATCTGTTTGATGTTGGCGAATATCGCCAGGCCCTGTTGGCTACTGCGTTCTGGATGGAATTGAAAACCAATGATATTTCCTTTGGCAATTGCACAGCAGAACTGCAGGTCCTCAAATCTGCTCGTGAATTGAATGGCCGCCTCATCGCGCACATCGGTGTAATACGAGTGGACGAAATAAAACTCTGATCCATCCGCCACACCATCAAACACGGCTGTCGCCTGATCGGGCTGCCGCCGCTCCGAATTGTGATGCCGAAATATCGGTCGCCAGCCGACATTGGGCACGCGGATTGACCGGTCGGGATGGGCCTCGCGCAAGCCACGCACACTCCCATCAATCAGTCCCAGTCCGGTGTGATGCCCGTGCTCGAAACTTTCGCTCAAGAATAATTGCAGGCCAAGACAAATCCCGATGGTCGGTTTTCCGGCTGCCGACCAGTCTTTGATCGTTCCGGCCAGCCCAGTTTGCTTCAGGCGGTCCATGGCCGATGCAAAGGCACCCACACCGGGCAGGATCACCGCGTCCGCGTTGTCAAAACTATCTCCTTCAGCGGCCAGCCACCCTTCAAGACCGACCGTTCGGCATGCATGCAGAATGCTGAACAGGTTGCCTACGCCATAATCGACAATCGCGACCCGCGGAGCCATTTGTTGCTCATCCTTGTCCAAGATCGACCTTTCTGCTCTCGATGCCGGCCTGCGAAAGTGAACCCTTCAGCTTCTCGATCGTGGCCGGCTCGACGCGCTGAAAGTCACGTCGCTCACGGATCACCGGAAAATCTCCGTCGGCGCGAACATCGAGATCTTCATCGACCAGAGCGTAGTAGTGCAGCAACGAGGCAAGGCATACCGCCTGTACATTGCTGCGTTGCAGCAGTTGGATAACATCGCAAACGCGACCTGCGCCGCCGCTTGCAATCAACGGTATCGAAGTCAGCGGGGCCACGGTCTCGAACAGTTCCATATCGAAACCCTTGCCGGTACCCTCCTGATCGATTGAAGTGATCAGGATCTCGCCGGCACCGCGGGACTCCGCCTGTGTCACCCAGTCGTGGACGGTCAATCCGGAATTGTCACGGCCATTGTCGGTGAAGGCCATCCAGGTGCCGTTCGGCATTCGC
>JAEKFU010000651.1 GCA_016522385.1 Pseudomonadota bacterium | reverse complement strand
ACCGCCGCAGCTAAACCTGAACTCAAACAACGAGTTGCCGAAGAGTGTGCCGACGTCTTCCTCTATTTGCTTCTTATCTGCGAACGCACAGGCATTGATCTGTCTCAGTCTGCGGCGGATAAGATTCTTCAGAATGAGCAGAATTATCCGGTCAAGAAGTCGAAGGGTTCGGCGCGAAAATACACTCAACTCTGACGCATGTAACACGGGTGCGATATACAGCCAGCCCGAGTCTGTTTGGCGTGGTCTTGAGAACGCTCTAGTGCTCAGGGCACAAAAAGGGCCAACTTCAACGTCGCGTGCAAACGTCGTTAGCTCAATTACTGGACAATCGGGAAAGGATCTGTGGCAGCTCTGTCGGTGTGACTTTGACCCGCATCGTGAGAACCATCCCCAGAGAACCATCTTCGCGTGTCCTGAATTTGGCGTCGTCAAGAACAGGATCGAAGGATTGCAGGGCTAACGGCACAGGCAACTTGAGGCCTGACATGGCTCGGTTGATCTCGCTGCGCAACCGCGAGCGGAACTTGCTGCGAACATTGAACAGGTCACCGAACAGGCCGGTCTGACCGCCGACCGCATTCTTGGTGACTTTGCCCTTTAGCTTAACCTCGCGGCCAGTCTCGGAGACCTCCGGCCACATATCGGCGCAGATATGACCGTTCTGGGCCACCAGCCGTGTTTTGGCCACGGTGCTCTTCTTAAAGGTCAGATTGAAACCATTTAGCCCGGGCATCGCGGCCTGCAGGCATTGCCATTTCTCGTAGCGCACCCGCACGCACAATCGGGCCTTCTCCTTTGTCGGTGCCAGCGACACATTGCTCACCGTGATGCGGTCACCGCATACCCGGTGCCTTGCCATCCGGCCTGCGATTTTCGGTGCTTTGTCCTGAAAGCCAGACAAATCGGCATCGGCCCACAAATCGAAATAGGCGACGTCTTCGGCAAATCGAGTCTTAAGCCACAGCTCGATCGGCACGGCAACCTTGTGGCCCTTGAACTTAATTGCCTCGCGTTTGACGAGGATGCGCTCGTAACCCTCAGGCGCTGCATAGGCCAGGCCCTGCCCAGCGACGAAGGTCGTCCAGACCATCAGTGTTGCGCGCGCAATTTGCTTAATCAAGATCGCACTCCTTGCCCGATCCAATAGTAACCGAGAGGGGTTGACATAGGTTTGCACAAATACATTGCATTTGACACAAATCGGCCTCCGCATGCCTTCGCGTGAACGCCAGTACGAGGCAAACCGGCACGGGTGCGACGTTCTAGAGCGTGTGTGAAAGCATAATGAAATAAGTTCCGTTACGGAAAGTTCTCAAGCGTTCTGTCGATCATCGTGGTATAGTGCCATTGCAAAGAAAGATGGGAGGACAGCATGCTATTCGTAACTCAGGCCTCGTATTCTCAGTCGGGAGTCAAGGGTCTCGTTAACAAGCCCGAAGACCGGCTTGCAGCCATTCAACAGATGGTTGAAACAGCCGGCGGCAAGATTGTCGGTCTTTACATGACAACCGGAGAGGCCGATGTTCTGCTGATTACTGAATTTGAAGATGATGAAACCGCGGTCGCGCTCGGCATGGTCGCAGCTGCGTCCGGCTCGGTGTCGGATTTGAAGACGGTTCGGGCCTGGACGACGGCTGAATTCAAGAGTGTCGCCGAGAAAGCCTCTGGACTTGCAGGAAGTTACAGGCCACCTGGCAGCTGATCCCGCTCTTCCCCGGCCGGCCGGTGCCCGGATTCCGCTGCGCCAACGCCTCGCGCGTCAGTGCGACGTTGGAGCTCTTGATTGCGACCTGTCACGCCCGCCTCAAAGACTTTCAAACTGTCTACCCAGCCGGGATATGCCCTCCGCGATGGTTTCCGGAGTGGCGAGAGAAAAGCTCAGACGGGCAGTGTTTGTCCCGCCACCATCGGCAAAGAAGGCACCGCCCGGCACAAAGGCGACGCGGGTTTCGATAATGCTGCGCGCCAACAGATCTTGCGAATTCCAGTGCTTTGGCAGGGTCAGCCATACGAACATGCCGCCTTGCGGCTTTTGCCATGTCACGCCGTGTGGCATGTGGCTTTCGAGCGCTGACAACATTGTATCGCGCCGCGTCCGATAAGCGGCGCAAATGCGGGCAAGCTGGTGGGTGAAGACCGCCTCGGCGACATGATGCATAACCACCTGGTTGATGGTGGCACTGTGCAAGTCGGAAGCTTGCTTGATAAGGACCAGTTTCTCGATCAACGGGAGCGCAGCACACACCCAACCAACCCGTAAGCCGGGAACCAGGGTCTTGGAGAAAGTTCCACAAAATATTGTGCGGGTGGCTTCGATACTGCCGGATTGTGCAACATCCATGGCGAGCAGCGACGGCACGGCATCACCATCATAGCGCAGCGCCGTATAGGCGGCGTCTTCGATCACTGGAATGCCCAGCTCCATCGCCAGATCGAGCAGAGCCCGGCGTTCCGCAACGGTCATGGTGACACCGGTCGGATTGGAGAAATCCGGCACCGCATAGGCAAACTTCGGCTCACCTCCCTTGGCCTTGGCCCG
>JAEKFU010000030.1 GCA_016522385.1 Pseudomonadota bacterium | reverse complement strand
TGTGCAGAACAGGTCCAAGGCAAACCGCTCATCAAGCTTGCATAATGGGTAACCGATGCCGGGGTGTGAATGAAATGAGCATGAAGGTGGCAAATTTCATCCGGCATTTCTGCAGCCAAAACAGCGGCTTGGCCGAATCTTCGCACACGATTTCGAGAAACATCCGTCATGAGGTCTCCGAGCCAGACCTTGAAGGCGGCAGAAAAGCCAGGTTTGGCGATCGCCCTGGTTAGACCGCGGAGGACCCGGACAGGTTCATCATGGAGATACTCCGGCAAATAGGAAACCGGTGCTGCGATTTCGCGATGTACAGGGTGGACTGCCTTGTCCGTCGGATGACGCATGGAAAACAGGTTGAGGGTCATGCCTGCCTGCTCAAGGCCGCGCAATTCCTGTGCAATGAAGGTTTCGGAAAGGCGCGGGTAGCCTTTCAGCACAATGCCAACACGACCGTTCAGTGTCATTTGCTAAATGCCGCCCTCGATAACGGCCAATGGTGGGCGTCGGCGGTGCACAATCAAGTCTTCGACAAATCCGGCAATGGTATCCAGGCCGTTCATCATGCTCTGTGCGTTTACGGACGAGGGCAACGGACGTGCGACCACAGATTTTAGCGCGCGAGCCATGCGGATCGGGTCTTCCGCGTTCTGTGGTTCAAGCATATCGACTAGGCCCAACTCGACAGCCCGGACAGCCCGGACATACTGCTCCTCGCGGGGCCGCATACGCGGCACGATAAGGGCGCGTTTGTCGAAGGACAGGATCTCGCAAAACGTGTTATAGCCACACATTCCCACGATAGCATCGGCACCGGCGATCATCTTCTCGATCCGGCTTTCAAACTCGATCACCTGAACACGATCCAGTGCGTTCGCCCTCTTGAAGATTTCTTCGCGATCCTCAGCAGGCATAAACGGTCCCAGCACCGCGATCGCGTCACGAGAAATACTTGCGTCCTGTTCATAGGCACTCAGTACCTGCCGCACCAAATTGGCGCCGTCCCCGCCGCCACCGGTGGTCACCAGAATATAAGACGGGCGCACCGCCTCACCCGTTGCAAAGGACTGTGGTATTGAGCGATCAAGAAAACCGGTAAATGACAGCCTTGACATGAGCGCAGGCGTCGAGTTGAGACCTGTGAGTGGATTCCAGAAATTGTCCGGACCATAAATCCAAATTTCATCGTACAGCTGATCGATCTTGGTCAACATATCGCACTTGCCCCATTCCTGAGACAACAGCGCGGGTGAATCCATCACATCACGCATTCCCAGCACCAATGTGCAATCACGCATCTTAAGATTGCCGAGGATTTCTTCCAGCTCACCGCGCAGACCCAATGGCTCCTTGTCGACAATGAAGATCTCCGGATGAAAGCTCTCCACCGTATTGCGGATCATCGAGGCACGCATATCGAGCGTTTCCTGAATGTCAATATGCTGGTCAATCGAGGTGTATTCACCATTGTGCAACTTGATCACGCTGGGAATTTTCACAAAATCAACTCGGGCGCGGAAATCAAATGCACCGGCAATAGGCGATCCGGAAATGATCAATATATGCAAGCCCTTAAAGCGCTCCACCAACGCATGAGCAATCTCTCTGCAGCGCCTCAAATGGCCGAGCCCAAACGTGTCATGGCTATACATTAAGATACGAACGTGCTCGAGCCGCTTCATTGCCGCTTTCCCTGACTCACAATACGCTTTGCGAGGATTGCCTCCCCAACCGCCGGCTGCACTATGGCATATTGCAACCTGTTGACAAAGGGGTTTGCTACCAGGACGTCGTAGCAACTGGCGGTGCGTCGCACGACCGGTGAAAGTCTATTTGTAAGGATCTGCGGCATCACGCAGGCCGTCACCAAGGAAATTGTAGGCCAGAATGACCAGGATGACTGGCACCACTGGCAACATCAGCCAGGGATAGAGTGCTACAACGTTGATGTTTTGTGCTTCGGTCAGCAAGACGCCCCAGCTTGTGATCGGCGGGCGCAGCCCGAGCCCCAAGAAACTCAGCGCCGTCTCTCCCAAGATCATAGTTGGAATTGAGATTGTTGCCGTCGCAATGAGATGGCTCATAAAACCGGGCACCAAATGACGAGCGATGATGCGCGATGTCTTGGCGCCCATAAGCTGGGCCGCCAGTACGTAGTCTTCTTCGCGCAAGGACAGCAACTTGGAGCGAACGGCGCGGGCCAATCCGGTCCAGTCGAGCAGGCCGAGGATGATCGTGATGGCGAAGTAGACAGCGATCGGACTCCAGGTGACCGGCATGATCGCCGCCAGGGCCAACCATAGTGGGATCGCTGGCAATGACTGGAGCACTTCAATCATCCGCTGCACGATCATGTCGGTCAGGCCGCCATAGTAGCCAGCGATACCGCCGATGATAATCCCGAGGCTGAAACTGATTGTGATGCCGATCAGCCCGACCGTCATCGAAATGCGGGCACCATAGATGATGCGCGAGAGCACATCGCGTCCCAGCCGGTCCGTACCAAGCAGAAACATCGGGGCTCGCTTGGTCGGGCAGAACAGATGCCTGTCGGCATTGAAAATTCCCCAGAACTTGTACTTGTCGCCTCTGCAAAAAAAGCGAATTGGATGAACCTTGCGCGTGTTGGTCGTGTATTCCCGCTGCATGGTGTCGAGGTTGACCTTGGACTTCAGACCATAAACGAATGGACCGACGAACTTGCCATCATGAATAAGATGAACCCCCTGTGGCGGAGCAAAAATGTAACGGGTGTTGCGGGTGTTTAGATTGTACGGCGCGAGAAACTCCGAAATTAAAATGGATGCATAGATCACCAGCAAGAATATGCCGGAGATCACTGCGACCTTGTGCTTTTTGAATTTCCACCAGCTAAGGCGCCATTGCGATGCTAGATAAAGACGTTCCTGTTCTGGAGTCAGCTGCTCGATCGAACGGGCATCAAACGGTTCTTGGGAGACGTAATGCCCGAGCGGTGCTCCGGGTGCGGGAAGCGGTGAGTTTGCGGTCATTTGGTGCTCCCGCCTTGCAAACGGATACGCGGGTCGAGCACGGCCAAAGCAATATCCGACACCAAAACACCGATCACCGTGAGGGTCGCCAGGAACATCAAGAATGATCCAGCAAGATACATGTCCTGGCTCTGCAATGCATTGATCAATAATGGGCCGGTTGTCTCCAGCGACAACACCATCGCGGTGACCTCGGCGCCGGAGATGATCGCCGGCAGAATGCCGCCAATGTCTGCGATGAAGAAATTGAGAGCCATCCTCAAAGGGTATTTGACCAAGGCGCGAAACGGGGCAAGTCCTTTTGCTTTAGCGGTTACGACATACTGCTTTTGCAGTTCATCCAGCAGGTTGGCACGCAACCGACGGATCATCGCCGCGGTCCCCGCTGTACCAATGATCAACACCGGCACCCACAGGTGCTCGAGTACGGACTTGAACTTTGCCCAGCTCATTGGC
>JAEKFU010000750.1 GCA_016522385.1 Pseudomonadota bacterium | reverse complement strand
GTTTCTGCGCCCGCTGGACGTCGTTATGCTCCGCTTGTGGTCAACCAGACCACGGCGCGAAGCATGCCTAGCCAGCAGACGCAGAAACGCGGTCAAATGATTCCACATGAGAAAGAAACGCTCTAGAGGCGAAGACGGCAGGCTGAATTGAGCCTGTTGTGCGACCATCGGCGGGATAAGGTTACATCGTAACGACAATATTGCCGACATGGGCCTTTTGCATGAACGCTTCTTGTGCCACGGCGAGATCGCGAAGCGGGAATGTCCTGGCCAGGAGCGGCTTGACCGAACCCTGTTCGATCAATGCAACAATGCGCGCCATGGTGCCGGGCGGGACAATCGTGGCGCCGGTCAGTTGCAGGTCTTTGTAAACCAGTTGGCGCAGGTCGAATTCAACCAATGGGCCGGAAATGCTGCCCGATGTTGAATAGCGACCGCCCTGACGCAAGGCGTTGATCAGGTGCATAAAGGTTGATCCACCGACAACATCCAGTGCAACGTCGACCGGACCGCCTGCTGAATCACGAATGGCGGCTTCGAGGTCTTTTTCGTTGCGGTTGACCACTGCAGCGGCGCCGAGCGATGTGAGCCGGTCGGCCTTGGCGGCCGCGGCGATGGCAATGACGCGGGCACCGCGCAGCCGGCAGAGCTGGATCGCCGCCGAGCCGACTCCGCCGGATGCACCGGCGATGACGACTGTCTCGCCGGGTTGCAGGCGGGTTCGCGAGACGAGGTTTTCAGCTGTGACATAGGCGCATGGAAAGGTTGCGAGTTCGGCGTCTGTTAGCGAGGAGTCAATCGAAAGGGCATTCTCGCTGCGCACTCTGGTGTAGTCGGCATAGCCGCCATCGCATTCAGAACCGAAAAAGTCGGAATTGTTTGGATCCAGCCAGTCACCCAGGCCGAGTAACCAAGGATCGATGATGACCCGCTCGCCGATCCGAGACGCGTCAACGCCTTCACCCACTGCTGCAACGACGCCGGCGACATCGGCGCCCTGAACGAGAGGAAAACCCACGGACGCATTGCCCCAACTGCCGGTTTCGGCATCGGCGGACTCAAATCCTACAGCACCGGCTTTTGTAGTGATGCCTTGGCTTACGGCCTTTGAGTACCAGGCGGTGCGGGTGTTAATGTCCGTGTTGTTCAACCCGCATGCGCCAACCTTGACGATGACATCACCTGGACCGGGCTCCGGCGTCGCCCAATCCTCCCGGTATGCCAATTTGTCGAGACCGCCGTGGTCGGTCAGCACGACGGCGCGCATGGTTTTCGGCAAAGACGTCATTTCTGATGTTCCTGTGCAGCGGGTAATGGTTCGATGACGCGGCCTTCACGCACCCGCTTGACGGTGCCTTTGCGTTCGTTGTCGCGCGCGTCAGCATCCATCCGTTTGGCAAGTTCGTCAAAACGGAACTGTGAGACGTCAATGACCGGCAGGCCGGCTTCGGCCATGCCGGCGAAACGGGCCGCTAGAGCTTCTTTCTTGCGCACCTGATGCGGTTGAAAGTCATCTAGCCGATCGGTTGTGAGAGGCCCGCCAAGGATCAGATCGCCCGTTTTCACCGCGTCTTTGACGAGTGCCCCGCCGGCACTCGACCGCACAACGATGCCGTTGAAACCGGCGTCCTCGCCGGTCGGTGCTCCGCCGGGCCAGACATCGAGCGCGGCAATATCGGCGGCCTCGCCCAAAGGATCAGGGCACAATTTACAGCGGGTCTCGAGCTTCCAGCCGGCTTCGTCCTCCCACAGTTCCAAATAGGACTTTTCGAAGGCGCGACCATCGCGGGTTTCGATGCGGGTCGGGCCCGGATTGCCAAAACCGCGATAACGGAACACCGTAAGCTCGTCTTCGGTTATGCCGAATTCGTCCAGAATGTCGCTGGATTTCTCGAGGCGGGATTGCCCGCCGCAGACCATAGCGAGGCGCGCGACACAGTGTTCGTCAACCCGCGGATCGATCTCAGACAACCGGTGAACGGCACCGAGATCGCATGGCTTGACAATGATTGCGAATGGTTCGTCGCGCTCCAGTGCCACCATCAATCCAGCCAGGGCCGGTGTCGGGCCATAGCGTGACGCAGCGTTGGATATGATCTCTTCGAGCGACCGGCTGATGACCCAGCGACTACGCATCGGTCGATCCGGGTCGACACCGACATGGAGGATGAAATTTGCCTTGCCGGATTTGACCAGATGAACGCCGAGCGCGGTCAGCACACCGCCGGTGGCGGCACGAAATCGAATATCCGGGTCACCGGCCCAGGCATAATGCAGGCTTGAATAGGCGCCCCAGACATCATCGCACCGCAGACCGGATTCGGTCCTTGGTACGGATACGACGCCCGGGCAGGCATGCAATAGCTGTTTTTCCTCTCCCGATCGAAATTCATCGGCGGGGGTTGGCCGCAAGCTGCCGTAGGAAGTCATCTGCATTCGGATGCGGCCATGGGTGATCGCCTCGCACAGGCCGCAGCCAATGCACAGACCGCTGGTGACCACCTCGGCTATGCTGTCAGCTGTCCGCGGCATGATCTTCCTCATGCATACACCGCAACGGGATCGCCGAGTCGATCAATTTCCATGTCAACGCCGAGGCCAGGCAAGTCCGGTGCGGTAAAACACCCGTTGACGGTTCGGGCGCCCTGCCCCGGAGCCGGATCGACCGTCACCATGTCCTGGCACGACCAGACCCCAAGGCAGGCCGACGCGGGGATAGCCTGGGCGAATTGTGCAACCGCCGTATCGGACAACACCGTTCCGCCGGTGTCCATGATCAGCATGGTTATGCCGGTGGCGAGGCAGAAATCGCGCATGCGCCGGGCCTTGGTCAGACCGCCGACCCGGTTGATCTTGATATTGACCAGTTCGGCAATGCCATCCGACTGGATCCGGACCAGATCAGCATAGGTGTGCAGGCCTTCGTCAATCGCAATTGGGTGCGAGGTTTGGCGGCGAACCTGGGCGATTTCATCCAGGGTCTCGCAAGGTTGCTCGAACCAGGAGGTGATGTCCGCAACTGCATTCATGACGGATATCGCTTCGCGGGGCAGCCAGGCGCGGTTGGCATCGTAGAATATTGTCTCGCCGTCCAGCTCGTTTTCGACCAAGTGGCGGATGCGCTTGATATCGAGGTGGATGTCGGCGCCCACTTTACAAGAATGTACCCGGTAGCCCATGTCGCGAAAGCGCTGGACCTCATCCAGCATTTCTTCCGGCGAGCCGGTCGATACGCTAGAGGCGATGGGGATGGGATCAGGTTCACGGGCGCCGAGCAGGTCGCAAACCGGCAGGCTGGCCGCTTTGCCGAGAATATCCCAGCAGGCGATGTCGAGGGCCGCCTTGACATAGGGATGACCTGGTAAGGCCAGATCCAGCGTGCGGTTGATGGCATCCAGCTGACGCGGGTCCTTGCCGATCAGCATAGGCGCCAGTTCGGCGAGACCGGCACGGATGCCCTTGCCGAAGGCCGGCAGATAGGTGACGCCCCACGGGCAGCCCTCTCCCCAGCCATGGATGCCGACATCGGTGTCTATGCGCACGATGGTGGAATCGAGTTCATCGAAGCGCAGCCGGCCGCCTGAAAGGTAATAGGGCTTGTGAAGCGGCAGATTGATCTGCCAGACGGTGATATGGGTAATCCTCATGGGTCTAGGCCTGGTAAACGGCGACCGGTTCGCCAATGGTAGAGGTGTCGGGCTCAACGCCGAGACCAGGTGCATCGCCGGCATAAAGCTTTCCGCCCTCGGTTCGTGGCCCGGGTCGGCCGGTCGATACGGTGTTGTAATTGTGCAGGTCCGTAGTGTTGTAGAGATACTCCGGCGGCGTCGAGGCGGCCAAATGGGCCAGAGCCGCGGTGGTGATCTCGCCGCCCCAAGTGTCTTCGGCGACCACCGAAATGCCATGATGGACGAGGTAGTCGCGGACCCGGCGTGCCTTGGTGAGGCCGCCAAGGTTGGAGATTTTCAGGCCGGCCACTTCGGCGGGCCGGTCAGCAACGATATGTTCGGCAATGCCCAGACCGGTGATGCATTCATCGAGCTTCACCGGCAGGTCGCTACGCGAACGGACATACAGGCATTCCGCGTAGGTGGTGCACGGCTGCTCAATCATGATGCCGGTTTCACGTACGGCACGGACGACCTGGACGGCATGATGCACCGTCCAGCCAGTGTTGGCATCGGCAAATGCGCTCTCGCCCGGTTCGAGCAAAGACGGAGCTTGGATAATGCGGTCTATGTCAGTCTGCCAATCATTTCCGACCTTGATCTGGAACTGCCGGTAGCCAGCCTTGCGGTACGCTTGCATTGCGCGCGCGGTTCTGTCGGCCGACCCCTGTGGCGCAGCTCTATATAGCGGGTCACCGTCGGAAAGACGGCCGCCCATCAGCATACAGACAGGCAAGTCCGCGCTCTTGCCGAGAATGTCCCAGCACGCGGCATCGATGGCCGATTTGGCATATGGATGGCCCTTAAGCACGCCGTCCATGATGCGTTCGATGGCATGCACCTGGCGCGGGTCAGCACCTAGCAGCGCCGGAGCAAGCCGTACAAGCGCCGGAACAATGCCTTCGGGATAGGCGGCGAGATATATGCCGTCGATCGGACAGCTTTCTCCGCAGCCGGAAATGCCAGTGTCGGTATCGATGGTGATGACAGTGCTGAGGCCGACCGAAATCGCGTGACCGCGACCCCACACATAAGTGCCGCCGACATAGGGCAGTTTGACGTGATAGGCGGCTATACGGGTGATTTTCATAGCGTAAGTGCCTGCAACCTGTGCTGATGGAGGGCCTCATAGTGCGGCAATACCGTTTCATAGATTTCCTTCACCCGATCAGGCGCATCCGAAATGTCGATATATCTGCGGGGCTGCGGTTTTAGGCCGTCGGACATGCGCAGGTTGCCATGCCAGGAACCACCATCATACCAGGAGACTTCATCGCGCGCGCCAGGCTCCCAGCTGAGCGCTTCTGGGATGAACGGAATGCCGACGGCCCGGCAATAGGCTTCGACAATGCCGTGCGGGTCCTCAAGCAGATCGTCGCTGTCGATGACCGGCGGCGGCTTGCCCTGCTGGGCGCTGAGACGATCAAACAGCTCATGTTGTTCAACAAAGGCGGTTTCCTTCAGCACGAAATCCGGCCAGTGCTTATACATGGACGTGGCGACCTTGGCAGGGTCACGGATTAGGAAACTGTGATTGAAATAGCTAAGAAACTCGTCTGTCCACATGTGTTCGATATAGTGCGGGAAGTCCTTGGAAAAGACCGGTCCCTTTTCTGCCGCCGCACGCAGGTTGTGCCACACGCTTTCAAAGGTAAGGCCCGGCGTGCGCGGGCTGTCCGGCTTGATGCGCGGCCACCTGGCCCCTTCGCCCTGATACCACCATTCACCGAACGGCTCATGGAAGCAGGTCATGTCACTGCGCATGCGCATCATCCATTCGAACGCTGTTGATGTGGAACGCGGTGTTGCCCACAAGGCGAGGATCTTGTGCATCGGCGTGGACCTTATGGGAGTGTTGAGAGGAGTTTGCCGGGTGCGCGAACCGGCGTAACGCCCAGGGTCTTGAAGATGCGCCAGTAGAGCGCGAAGTCGGAAGAAACGATGGGCTTGCCGGTTGCCGCCTCCAGATCCTCGACGAGGTGCAAGGTGCGCTGCGGCAGGCCATCGGCGCGGCGCCAGTTGGGCATGCCGTTCACGACGATGGCGTCGGCGTCAGGCGCCAGTTCGGCGACCTTCACCATGCTTTGCTTTGCCATGTCGCCGGGCATGATCCAGATTTCATCGTTGAGTTCTTCCTGGGATCGGTAAAAGCCGAGATCGACCAGATTGCCGTAGTAGAGAAGGTCAAAACCGGCCTGTTTGAGGAAACGCGCAATTCTGTCGCGCCAGTCGGGCCAATAGTAGACCGAATTGAGGGCAATCTTTTCTGCACCGATCTCCCGGAGTCCCTCGATGAGACAATATCCGGCCATGTGAAACGGCGTTTCATAGGTATCGCTGATCCGCTTGCAGATCTGCTGGATGTCGTCCGGTGTGGTACCTGAAGCATGCACCCAGTTTGTGCCGACCTGGCCACAGACATCTGCGCCGTTATTGGCCATGCATTCGACGAATTCTTCAAGCAGGTGGAAATT
>JAEKFU010000640.1 GCA_016522385.1 Pseudomonadota bacterium | reverse complement strand
GCAGGGAGAAGCGGCCGTATTCAATTTGGCGCAAGATGGAGCACAAACACCTGTCTTTGAGCCAACTATCCGACATATTCGGATTTCGCGTCATCGTAGAGACCGAGGATGACTGTTACCAGGCGCTAGGCGTCGTGCACCAGGCCTGGCGTGCGGTGCCAGGGCGTTTCAAGGACTACATTTCCACACCAAAACAGAACGATTACAGATCCATACACACTATCGTAATCGGTCCCCACCGCATGCGGGTCGAACTGCAGATCCGCACATGGTCGATGCACGAAGTCGCAGAGCGCGGCATCGCAGCGCACGGCATCTATAAGGACGCAAAATGCGCCACGCAATCCGAAAATGGTGTTCTGGTGCCGGCCACCGAAACGAACGCCTACCGTTGGCTGCGCCGTCTGCTGGAACTGCTGGCCGAAGGCGATAGTCCCAAGGAGTTTCTCGAGCACACCAAACTGGAGCTGTTCCACGATCAGGTCTTTTGCTTCACACCAAATGGTGACCTGATCGCGTTGCCAAATGGTGCCAACGCTATCGATTTTGCCTATGCAGTCCACACCGACATCGGCAATAGCTGCGTTGGTTGCCGTGTCAACGGGCGGCATGCGCCACTTATGACGGAATTGGAGAACGGCGACGAAGTTGACATTATCCGCTCCAAGGCCCAGGTCCCACCGGCTGCCTGGGAAGGTCTTGCGGTAACAGGAAAGGCACGCGCCGCAATCCGCCGCGCTACCCGACTGGCGGTCAGGAACCAATATGCCGGTCTTGGACGGGAGATTCTCGAGCGGGCGCTTAGCCGCCACGGTGCACAGTTCTCCAAAAAAGAGTTCACCCAGGCGCTACCAAGACTGGGGGTCAGTGCACCAGAAGATGCGCTGGCCGCCATTGGCCGTGGTGAGATGGCCAGCAGCGACGTGTTGAAGGCGCTCGGTCTCGAAAGCGAAATTTCTACTGCCAAGCCCGCCAAAAATCGGTCCAATCGACGCAAGACCGGCAAGAAGAAACGCACTTTTGCGGTCCGCGGCGTCAGCCAGGATCTGCCGATTGCCATATCACCTGTGACAGGTGCCGTGCCCGGCGATCGCATTGTTGGAATTTTGACACCCGGTGAGGGCATTACGATCTATCCTATCTTCGCCCGCGCACTGCAAAGATTCGAAGACGAACCGGACCGGTGGGTCGATCTCACCTGGGACGAGCGTGATCCCGACGAGCGCTACCCAGCCCGCCTGAAGGTGTTGATCCACAATGAGGTCGGCGCCTTGGCGCAGGTGGCCCAGGCAATTGGCGAGGATGACGGCAACATCGAAAATCTACAGATGGCATCGAAGGCCAGTGACTTCTATGATCTCGACATAACTGTCGAGGTCAAGGATTTGCGCCACCTTACCAAGATAATCAAATCGCTGAGCGCCAGACCCTTGGTCAGTTCAGTCAATAGGGCAAATGACTGATTATCAACTGGAAACCTGCGCGATACCGGTTGCATTTACTGCCGTGGGCGCTACATCTTCTGGTGAATAACCCTTGAATATGGACTGCAATCACTGGGTCGGCAAAGAATGAACCAGCAGCAAATCCTCGACGAATTCCGCTCCTGTGGTGCGTTACTAGAAGGCCATTTTGTTCTCTCGTCCGGTTTGCACAGCAGCATCTATTTGCAATGCGCACGGGTTCTGATGGACAGCGCACGCGCCGACAGACTTTGCGCCGAACTGGCGCGTAAAGTGACAGAATTAATCAAGAGCCCCATAGACATGGTCGCTTCGCCGGCCATGGGCGGCGTCATCGTCGGGTACGAGATGGGCAGACAATTATCGGTTCCAGCAATATTTTTTGAACGAGTTGACAACAAGCTGACGCTCAGAAGAGGATTTGACATTCCCGAAAAGGCCAACTGTCTGATGGTTGAGGATATTGTGACGACCGGACTTTCATCACGCGAATGCATCGCGAGCATTCGCGAATTAGGGGGCAATGTCGTCGGCGCAGCCTGCCTGATCGATCGCTCCGGCGGCAAGGCCGATATCGGGGTGCCGCTGGCCCGCTTGGCGCAACTGGAGATTGCTACTTATGCTGCCGATGCTTTGCCGGCCAGCCTTGCTGAGTTGGACGTTGTGAAGCCGGGCAGCAGAGGATTGCAGTAGCCTGCTCCTGGATGCGAGTAGTATAGCCGTTTAACATGCTGTTCAAACCGAGACAGAAACCGTCATTGACAAATCGGGCACAGAACCTGATCTGGCCGCGTTCCGGGCTGCGCCGCGCGGTGACTTATCTTTGGCATCGGTTGGTCCGTATCCGGGCAACGCCACATGTGATCGCACTTGGCTTTGCTGCCGGTGCTTTTGCCTCGTTCACGCCGTTCGTTGGCATGCACTTTATCATTGCCGGAATTATCGCGCTGATGATTGGCGGCAATGTGCTTGCTTCCGCACTCGGCACTTGCGTGGGAAATCCGCTGACATTTCCGTTCATCTGGCTGTCGACATTCAACTTGGGTGGTTTCATTCTCGGGTATGACCAACGCGATGAAATTGATCTGGCCCTGCCGGACGGCATGTGGCTGTTGTTGTTCAAGAGCCCGTCGGAGTTCTGGGCAATATTCTGGGGTGCAATCGGCCCTGTCCTGACCCCGATGATGCTGGGGTGTATTCCGATCGGTTTGATTAGTTCGGTGATAGTGTATTTTCTCCTTTATCCCGTTGTCGAAGGCTTCCAACATCGCCGGAAGGCACGTCTGGAGAGGCGAAAATTGCCCCGCACAAGTGCAGCGAATCCATCATGATACTGGGCCTTGGAAACGACATCGTCGATATCCGGCGTATTGAGAAAACCCTGGAACGATTTGGCGACCGGTTCGTTGCACGAATATTCACCGACATTGAACAGAAAAAGTCTGATCGTCGGGCAGCTCGCGCGGCTTCATACGCCAAGCGATTTGCCGCGAAGGAAGCCTGCTCGAAGGCGTTGGGGACAGGATTTCGCAGGGGCGTCTTCTGGCGCGACCTTGGCGTTGTGAATGAGCCAGGCGGGCGCCCAACACTCGCACTGACCGGTGGCGCACGAAAACATTTGGAGAATATGACGCCTAACGACCATGATGCACAAATTCATTTGACGATCACAGACGATTATCCATATGCCCAAGCGGTGGTGATTATCTCTGCGATCCGGAAATCGGTTTAGCGTGGGTTTGCCCAATAAGATTGTGCTTTAACCGCAACACGCAGGACTGCATATCTGAGCAGGACACCCTGTGTCATTGCAGCATGCGTCTCCAAAGGGTATACGGCGGTGCGGCCTGCGCCCGGTCACGCCGGGAATTGCGGTTCGCTTCGTATGAACGGGGAGCCAAAATGGTGGCCAAAACACAAGAGGCCAAAAAGTCGTCGGAAGAAAGTGGCTGGGAAACCGTAAAGGTTATCATCCAGGCATTGCTGATCGCTCTTGTGATCCGCACCCTGTTTTTTCAGCCATTCAACATTCCGTCCGGCTCGATGGTCCCGACCCTGCGGATCGGCGATTATCTGTTTGTCAACAAGCTGAGCTATGGCTATGGCCCATATTCCTTTAATATGTCGCTGACGCCGTTTGGCGTTCAGCTGTTCAAGTTTGGCCCAATGCCGTTCAGTGGACGGATGTTTGCCTCGCTTCCCAAACGTGGTGACGTCGCCGTTTTTAAGCTTCCGACCGACAACGATACGGACTACATCAAACGGATCATTGGCCTGCCCGGCGATCGAATAACAATCACCGACGGGCTTCTGTCGATTAATGGGCGCCCGGTCGATCGCCAGAGAGTTCCAGAATTTGTCGATGCCGATCCGGGCATCGACGTGGCGGTTATCCAATATCGCGAAACGTTGCCAAATGGGGTCAGCTACAACACGCTGGATCTCAATCCATTCTCGTCCGCGGACAACAAAGGCCCTTTTGTTGTTCCGCCGGCTCACTATTTTGTCATGGGAGACAATCGCGACAACTCGACGGACAGCCGGTTTCCGAGTGTCGGCTACGTGCCGCAAGAAAATCTGATCGGCCGCGCCAGCATCCTATTTTATTCCCACAATGACAGTGCTCGGTTCTGGGAGTTTTGGCGATGGCCATTTGCGATCCGCTGGGGACGGCTTTTCAATTCAGTTAACTAGGGTGTGTTGAGCTTCAGGTTGTGGCGCTGGTTTGACAGGATTGGTTCAGATCTAGGGGTGCGAGGAGGAAGGACATGCTGGCATATCCGACGACGAGCACCCCTGAAAATGGGCCACACCAGCACAATAACCGGAATTTCAACAGACCATAGGGCCTAGAGAAAGATCTGCGTGGGCAAAAGGCCGAATCTTCAGCTTGTAGAAAAGTTTGCTGAGCGCACCGGTTATATCTTTTCTGATCCGGACCTCTTGGCCGGGGCACTGACCCATCCCAGCTGCAATACACGCGAAGCCGAGGACTACCAACGCCTCGAGTTTCTCGGCGATAGGGTGCTGGGCCTGATTATCGCTGACAACTTATACCAGCGGTTTCCTGAGGCCAGGGAAGGGGATCTGGCCCGCCAGCTAAATTATTTGGTCCGCAAGCAGACCTGTGCGGCAGCCGCCAGAACCATAAATCTTGGTCCACTCGTCAGATCACAGGATACCGGAAGCAGCACGAAAGCTATTTCCATGCGCATTATGGGCGATGCCTGCGAAGCAGTCATAGCAGCGGTCTATCTTGATGGCGGCATTGATGCTGCACGCCACTTCGTGCTTGATCTGTGGCGACCGTTTCTGAGTGAAGCGGTGACTGCGACAAGGGACGCAAAGACATTGTTGCAGGAATGGTCGCTCGGCCTCGGTCTTGGCGTACCCAGCTACAAAGTAGAGTCGCGTAGCGGTCCGGAC
>JAEKFU010000742.1 GCA_016522385.1 Pseudomonadota bacterium | reverse complement strand
TTCCACATGAGAAAGAAACGCTCTAGCCGGCAACTTTCACGGGGACTTCCTGCCGTAGCGCCGGGAACTCGTCCGGCGTCAGGGTTTCCTTATCCAACAGCAACTTGGCTCCTGAACTCAGATCTTTGGCGCGCCGTTTCAGAATGCGTTTGGCCTCGGCGTAAGCATCATCAATGAGTTTGCGTACCGCCAGATCGACCTCTCGGGCTGTCGCTTCGGAATAATCGCGGGGTTTGACCGTCAACTGGTTGTCTCCGAGATAACTTGCCCTTTGTTCTTCCAGCACCGCCTGCCCGAGCCCCTCGGCCATGCCAAAGCGCGCCACAATTTGCCGCGCGATGTCAGTGACCTTGGCCAGATCGTCGGCCGCGCCGGTTGAGATCTGCCCGAATGTCAAATCTTCTGCCGCCCGGCCGGCCAGCAATACAGTCATGCGATCCGTGAGCTCTTCCTTGGTGATCAGGAAACGGTCTTCGGTGGGCCGCTGCAACGTATAGCCAAGCGCACCGATCGATCTGGGGATGATTGAGACCTTGTGAACCGGGTCGGTCCCAGACAGCGATGCGGCAACCAGGGCGTGGCCCATTTCGTGATAGGCAACACGCTCGCGCTCGGCCGGGTTGAGCAACCGGCTCCTCTTTTGGGAGCCGGCAACGATGCGCTCAACCGCCTCGGTGAAATCTTTAAGGGTCACAGTCTCACCGCCGCGCCGCGTTGCGAAGATAGCAGCCTCGTTGACCAGATTTGCAAGATCTGCTCCGGTAAAGCCCGGCGTAATCCCGGCAATCTTGTCAGGATCGGCATCCGGATCTGCCTGGACCTTGCGCATGTGAACCTTAAGGATCGCTTCCCGACCGGTCCGGTCGGGGCGATCGACCACAACCTGCCTGTCGAAACGCCCTGCACGCAACAATGCCGGATCGAGGATCTCCGGCCGGTTCGTCGCCGCCAGAAGTACAATGCCGGCGCGCGGGTCAAACCCGTCGAGCTCTGCCAGCAGCTGGTTGAGGGTCTGTTCCTTTTCGTCATGGCCGCCAAAGCCGCCGATGGAACCACGAGCGCGGCCGAGCGCGTCGAGTTCATCAATGAAAATGATGCACGGCGCGGCCTTGCGGGCCTGCTCGAACAGATCGCGCACCCGGGCGGCACCAACGCCGACGAACATCTCCACGAACTCCGAACCCGAGATAGAAAAGAACGGCACGCCGGCCTCACCGGCCACGGCGCGCGCCAGCAACGTCTTTCCGGTACCGGGCGGACCGACGAGAAGAATACCCTTGGGCACATGGGCGCCAAGTTTGCCGTATTTCTCCTTGTCCTTGAGGAAAGACACCACTTCCTCAAGTTCCATCTTGGCCTCGTCAACACCGGCGACATCATCGAAATTAACGCCGGTCTCGGTCTCCACATAAACCTTGGCTTTAGACTTGCCGACATTCATCAGCCCGCCGAAGCCCTGCCTTTCCGCAATCTTGCGAAAGAACAGCATCCACAGGCCAAAAAAGACCAACACCGGTATCACCCAGGACAGCAGATTGGTGATGAAGTTGGTTTCCGTGGCGCCGGCGAACTTCACCCCGGCCTTTTCGAGATCTTCGGCAAAGTCGGGATCGACCCGATGCGTTCTGAAATGCTCAGCGCCATTGCGCGGGCTCTTGAATTTGCCCTGAATGCGGTTTTCAGTCACGACAACTTCTGCGATCTCCTGCCTGGCGAGCAGTTCCTGAAACTCGCTATATGGGATATTCGCTACGGGCCGGTATCCGATCCAGATCTGCACTGCCGTGACGATCAGGAATACCAGCAGAAAATAGCCCAGATTTATCTGGCTCGTCTTGTTCATGGCAGATTATCCAAACCGAAGGTGTCACCGAACATAACTAGCATCCGTTGCGGTGAATTTGATCGCGGTCAATTAGACTATCCGGGGCAATAACTTCATTGCAGCTTGAACGAAAAGACCGGGCATTGCGGCAATCCATCGTTCCGGCCTATTTCGGGCCTACCGCTCTACCCACTAAGGTGCGCACCAATGCTGCGAAAACGAAGCGCCTGTTCGCTTTGCAAAGGATCGTTGAAGTCCGCGACGACAGCATTGATGGCCGACCAATCATCATCCGTAAGCGTGTCCATGGCCAGCGGTAAGAAATATTTCTCCTCTTCAGCCATGTGCTTGCGCTCACCTTCAATGAAGTCGCGCGCGACTGCGACAAATGAGTCGCGCGACATCTCAGCCTCCAACATGACGTTCACCAGCGCCCGGGTAAATGTGTGCAGGCGTTCCGATACGCGTTCGTGCTCTTCTTCCAGATCGAACAGGTTCTCGGCTGAGGCCGGCGCTCGCTTTTTGATCCGGCGGAAGATCATATCTTCCTTCGGGTGATGATAAAGGTCGGGAAACGTCAAGAAGTAATCGACAATCTCCTTCATCAGATCATAATCAGGCTGGACTGCTTGCTCGAACAGATCGACCTGACGCTCCAGCAGATCGAGCAATCTCGTCATGTTATGATGTTCCTTGCGGATCATCGCAATGGCCTGGGTCATGGTCCAGTTCCCGCTAGAGACACCAGATCTAAACATGCCGTGAACGGCTCACGACCACCTTGACCTAGATCAAGCGCGGCGCAACCCTTGCCCGATCAGCATTGATCAGCGCAAGCTCATTAATGTTCCTTGCGCTGTTGAAAGTCGTTATATGCTAGCACGGCAACAAAGACGCTCACTGCGCAGATCACCAAAGCCAGGAAAAGCAATTCACCAGTCGTCATTGCCTATTGTTCCATTTGTCGGTTACCAGATTGACAGTCGGCGCAGCCGTTGACCCGGCCATGCCACATGTATTCTTTATAACTTGCAACTTTCCAGCCATCGCTGCCTTGACCCACATCAAAGACCGATTCATCCGCCTGGTGAAACCTGCGCTTAGAAAATCAATCAGAAGGACACTGCCATGAGACTGCTGATCGCTTACGGCTCTACCGAAGGTCAGACGCGCAAGATTGCGCGAGCTGCTGCTGAACATCTTCGCAAACAGCACCACGAAGTGCAGGTGGTGGATTGCGCGGATCTGCTCACGGACTTCGATATCTTTCCATTCGACGCCGCGATCATCGCTGCATCGGTGCACCAGTGGCAGCACCAAACCGAAATGGTCGAATTCGTCATCAAACACAAGGACTGGCTTGCCGACAAGTTGACGGCGTTCATTTCGGTGAGCCTGTCGGCGGCATTCGAAGAAGATCAGGCAGAGGCGGAACTCTATATCGATCAGTTCATTGATGAAACCGGCTGGCGGCCACAACACACGCTGTCTCTCGCGGGAGCTCTGCGCTACAAAAAATACGACTTCATGCGCCGTTGGGTAATGCGCTTCATGGCTTCTGCCAAAGGGGCGCCGACGGATACCTCCAAGGACCATGAATATACCGACTGGGATCAGCTTTACGCGTTTCTCGACGAATTCGTTGCCGATGCGAAGGAAAATCCACGCAAGACGGCCTGATTCAGGGAGGTGGCATGGACTGTGACGCGTTCCGCTGAAATCACAGTCAAAGTACAGGAAAGCGGCCTCCTTTGCGTGTAGGCTCTCTCTTGTGATGCTGAACGACACCCTTGCATCGAAGGCTACCGGAATGATGGCCGGTCTTGCATCCGTTAATGCTGGTGAAAAAACCGGAGGCAGTCTATTGGCCGGTCTCGTTTGCGGGCTTATCTGTTTGAGGCCACTTCGATAAGCAGCAACACCATCGTGCTGATTATCTTTTCGTCACGCGCACACCATCTTCAATCCTGTCGCTGGGATATAGTATCACCTCGTCGCCGTCATCGAGACCGTTGAGCGTCTCGGCCATTTGGGCATTTCGATGATCGATTTGAACGCTGGTCAACCGTGCTTTGCCATCGACCAACTTGTAGACCGCCCACTCATTGCCCTTTCGAAACAGAGCACTCAAAGGCGTTCGCAGAACGTCATCGCCGCGCCACTGGGCGATCTTCACAAACACCCTGAATTCATGGCCAAGCGCCTTCCAGTGATCCGGTGGATCGTCCAGCTGGAGGATCACATTGACGCGCTGTTCTTCGACGCCGAGCGCTGAGATCTTCGTGAAACCGGTTGGCTCAATGGTGGTCACTCTCGCCGAAAGATCTTGTGAGCCCCCCCAGCTTACAATACTCGCACGAAAACCGGGGGCGATCTTGACCGCCGCGCTGGATAGCAGTTCCACAATGATTTCAAGATCATGCGGGTCGCCGATTTCCACCAGCAGGGCGCCGGAGGCCACCACCTGTTCGCTTTCGGCAATCACCTTGAGGA
>JAEKFU010000715.1 GCA_016522385.1 Pseudomonadota bacterium | reverse complement strand
GATGAGGCTGCATCGCTGCCAGCTTGAGCGAGTGCGCTGACGACTGCTGGGGGTGAATTCAAACTTTGGTTTTGTCGGGCACTGCGGACAAGCCCGCTTCATCCTCATAGGATACTAGCAAGTGGGTGATCTGGGACAGACCCTGTAGTATTCGTCATCGCGGCAACTGACTCACATGACAGGGGGGACTGATAAATGGTCAGTGTTCATCTAGGGTTCTTGTGAGTTGCGTTTATTGCAGTCGTCAGCGCACTCGCTCAAGCTGGCAGCGATGCAGCCTCATCTGGTTCCGCATATTTCATGGTGGTGATGGCAGCCATCGACAGTATGCGCGAACGCATCGAGGGTAAGGACAAGATCGATGTCGCGCGCCAGACATTCAAACCCGTCACAGAGAACTGGGACAAGCATCTTCACTTGGGCCTGACTGACTGATGGCATAGGCGCAAGGATTATCGCAGGGATATTCAGAAATTTGCCCTTATTGACCCGGTGCGGTGCGATCTTGTCCGCAACTTCGTCGACGAGCTGAAAGCCATGGGCAAATCACTGCTCTTTTGGTTCGTAGGTCAGGTCGCACAATGCAAGCCCAATCGTATGCAAACACTCGATATGCTATTCTAGAGCGTGTCATGACTTGTTGAAGGCGATCAGGTTCGTTGTTCTTGATTCTCTCTATCGAGAACAGTCCTGCTCTGGGATGGAACCAAACTTGCACCGATCCGGCAGTGGTTGTTGTGAGGTGATTGGGGCCCAGCGTGACCCTCCTTGACGCAGCAAATCGGAGAGGCTTGTATCGCCGCTTCGTGCTGGCGGTGAGTTCGCAAAGCAGCGCGGGTCAGTTCGTGTTGGGCGAAAGGTAGTGGAGATGATCCCCCATAAGGGCGCTAGGATTGGCTTTCAGCCGCGCATTCGCAAGGGAGCATTCTTTGAAGCGGCCTGGCGGCATGGTTGCCGCAGCTTCTCAGTCTACAACCGGACCTATGTTCCGAGCACGTTTTCCGATCCTGTCGAGGAGTACTGGCATGTGGTGAATCACGTAGCATTGTGGCCGGTGATGGGCGAGCGTCAGGTGGAGATTACAGGACCTGATGCTACTAGATTTGTGCAGATGTTAACTCCGAGCAACATGTCGAAATGCGCCGTTGGTCAGTGCAAGTACGCGCTGATTACCGATCAGGACGGTGGTATTCTGTGTGACCCGATCGTCCTGAGACTGGATGACAAGCGTTTCTGGCTTTCGACATCAGACTGCGATCTGGAACTTTGGGCCAAGGGTGTTGCAGTTCATAGCGGCCTTGATGTTGTCATTGCCGACGCCGGGATTTCGGTGATGCAAGTGCAAGGGCCGAAGTCCGCTGCGCTAATGGCTGATCTGTTTGGCGATGACATCCTGGAGCTCAAATATTACTGGTTGACCGGCGTTCCGTTCGAGAGCCTAGAAATCGTTGTCTCACGCACCGGATGGAGCGGTGAATTTGGCTATGAACTTTATCTGGCCGATGCCGACAAGGGCGATGCGCTGTTTGATGCGCTGATGGCTGCAGGTAAGCCCTATCAGGTCGCGCCGGGCTGTGTGTCGCAGGCCCGCAGGATCGAATCCGGCATCCTGTCCTGGGGGCTCGATATGACGCCAGCGGAGACGCCCTATGACGTTGGCATGGGTCACCTCGTTGATTGCGAAATCGAATCTGACTTCATCGGCAAGCAAGCGCTTGTGCGTGCGAGCTCGCGGCCGCCAAAGCGTCAACTGGTCGGACTGATTGTTGCGGGCGAGCCACTGGCGGGCAATGAGGATGTTTGGCCGGTGACCGCCGACGGGCAGCCGGCCGGCAAGCTGACCAGCCTGGCGCATTCACCGCGGCTAGATAAGAATATTGCGTTGGCCCTCATAGAGGCCCCATTCACAAACACCGGCACCGGTCTGACGGTTGAAACCTGGGATGGGCCGCGTACCGCCGTTGTTTCAGAATTACCGTTTGTACCGAAGCGCCAATCGGCGAATGCGCGCCAGCTGCGCGCTGCAGCTGGTAATTGACACAGACATTAGAAAAGTAAACGACGGGAGATACCATTGGCCAAGATCACAGCAATCAATCATGTCGCATTTGCGGTGAAGGACTTGCAGGATGCACTACAGAACGCGACCGAAGTGCTCGGCGGCGAGATCATGATGGAATTTGAGTCCATCGAGGATAAATACAAGGGCGCATGCGTGAAATTTGGCTCGAGCATCATGAGTTATATTTCGAGCGACGACCCAGACAGTTTCATCTCCAAGTTCGTCGAAAAGCATGGCAACGGCGTGCAACATCTCGGGCTCGAAATCGACGATATCGAGGAATATGTCAGAGAGCTGGAAGCCAAGGGGGTCAGGGTCGACAAGACCGAAATGGCCGATACAGATTATCAAGAGGCTCTGGTTGGACCGAAGACCGGAAATGGTGTCGTACTACAACTGACTGGTTGGAAGGCCGGGCCGTTTGATGCCACTTATGAAGGCTGCGAGCGGTTGTGTGGCAAGTATTCCCAGAACCCCAAACTGAACCTGCTCGCCGGCAATCAGCTTAAGAAGGAATAGGCGCCGAGACGGCACCGACATCATGCAGAACCGTCACTTCAAGGTTTGGCCGAAGGGACGCCCCTATCACCTGGAGCCGCTTGTGACCTCTGTCTATGAGAACCTGGAGGCAACTGCCGGGCGGCGTCCCGACGCGCCGGCGATCAATTACTACGATACTGTCATCAGCTACGCCGAGCTGTTGAAGGATGTGCGGCGGCTCGCCGGCTATTTGGCCGCGCATGCCGGCATCATGGCCGATGACCGGGTTATTCTCTATCTGCAGAATTCGCCGCAGTTCGTCATCGGCTATTATGCCATTCTAGCGGCCAATGCGGTGGTGGTACCGGTCAATCCGATGAACCGCACCGTCGAGCTCAGGCACGTCGCCGAAGATGCCGAGGCTCGGTTGATCATTGCTGGAGAAGAGCTGGTCGACCAGGCCAGACCGCTTGTCAATGCGCAGGGCATCGAGCGTCTGATCGTGGTTCGCTACGGCAGTTATATCCGGCAACCGACTGACCTTGATTTGCCATCGGTCGTCGTTGAAACGCATCAGCACAGGTCCGATCCGACAGTCGTTGCATGGGCTGACGCCCTGGCCGCAAATGCTAGTGCACCGCGTCATGACCGGGGGCCGGACAGTTGGTGCGCGATCCCTTACAGCTCAGGAACGACCGGCAAACCTAAAGGGTGTCTGCACACGCACTTCAGCACCAACGCGGTGGTGCATGCCTCCGCCAGATGGCTAGATGGGCTGGCGGACTCGGTGATCCTCGGCAGCTTGCCGCTATACCACGTGACCGGCATGCAGAATTCGATGCATGTACCGATTTTCATGGGCGCCACCGTGGTGCTGATGACCCGGTGGGACCGCGATACGGCGATCCGCCTGATCGAGCGTCATCAGGTAGCCCATTGGCGCTCGATCACCACCATGGCGATTGATTTCATTGACCACCCCGAAATTGATAAGTTCGATCTGTCCAGCCTGGAGTCCATTGGAGGTGGTGGCGCTCAGATGCCATCCGCCGTGGCGGCGAGACTGAAGGCAATCACCGGGCTGGAGTATGTTGAAGCCTATGGTCTGACGGAAACCATGGCACCGACCCACATCAACCCGCCTCAGGCGGCCAAGCGGCAATGTCTGGGCGTTCCGATCTTCGACGTCGACTGTCGCATTATCGAACCGGAGACCCTTGAGGAGCTTGGTCCTGGCGAGGTTGGAGAATTGATCTCACATGGTCCCCAGGTGTTTCAGGAATATTGGCGCCAACCGAAGGCGACGGCTGAAGTTTTTCTAGACCACGACGGTAAGCGGTTTCTGCGCACCGGCGATCTTGGCTACTACGACGAGGACGGTTACTTCTTTTATGTCGATCGACTAAAGCGCATGATCAACGTTGCTGGGTTCAAGGTCTGGCCGGCTGAAGTAGAAGCAATGTTGTACGAGCATCCCGCAGTGCATGAGGCCTGCGTTGTCGCAGCAACAGACGAACGGCGCGGCGAGACAGTGAGAGCGGTCATTGTGCTACGTAAGGGTTTGACGCCGCCGACGGTCACTATGCTGGAC
>JAEKFU010000710.1 GCA_016522385.1 Pseudomonadota bacterium | reverse complement strand
AAGGTGAGGCAACGAAGCCTTATATCTACGTGCACGCCAAGTCCGGTGAGTGGACGGTATTGCACGACCCGTCAGGAAACTAGCACCTCAGACAAAAGGGTGAACCGGCCCCGGGCCGGTTCGCCATTCGCGCAGTGGCTACGCGTTATGGAGGGGGCGCGGCGTGGATTTTTTCGACTTCATACAGTCAATCACCGACGGGGTCCTGTTCGGTACGACCTATGCACTGATCGGCATCGGGTTCACGATGATCTTCGGCGTCATGCACAAGATCAACCTGGCCTATGCGGCAACGTCGATCGCCGGCGCCTATGTCAGCTGGGCGGTCGGTACGCTGGTGCCGCTGCCGGCCATCGTGACATTTCTGATTGCTGTCCTGGGCGGTGGCGCTATCGGCTATCTGGTCTATCTGTGTTGCTTCAAGTTTGTGCCGCTGTCCTCACCGTTGGCTACGCTGCTCAGTACGGTGGGCATGCTCATCCTCATCGATGAAATCGTCGTTCATGAAACCGATGGCATGCCACAGCCCTACCCGGCACTGTTCGATGATGTCTATTTCGAGATCGGCGAGCTCTATGGCGTGCGTGGTGACCTGCTGTTCATCTTCTTTCTGTCGCTTGTTGCGACGACTGTCCTGTTGTTCATGTTGTATCGAACCAAGCTTGGCATGGCGACGCGCGCCGTTGCCCAGCAACCGGTTGCCGCAGAGCTGTGTGGCATTTCGATCGAGCGCACAAACGCCTCGACCTTTGTCATTACCGGCCTGCTCGGCGGGCTCGCCGGTGCGATGATCGGCGCCTCGGTCGGCCTTCTGTCGCCGCTGCTGACATTGCCGGTGACGGTGAAAGGGCTGATTGTCACGGTTATAGGCGGGCTCGGCAGTATCCCGGGGGCCATCATTGCCGGTCTTCTCGTCGGTGCTTTTGAAAACTTCTTCCAGGCGCTGCGTGGCGTCACCGAGCGCGACCTCTATGTGATGTTGCTGCTGTTCGTCTTCCTGACATTCCGCCCGGGCGGAATATTTTCCAGGTCGGTTGGCAGGGATTAATTTGCGCTATGGATTTCTATTTCGGCCTCCTGCAGATCATCGGTGTGCACACGATCCTCGGCCTGTCAGCCTATATCGTGCTGCTCACCGGGCAGGTGACCATCGCCCAGGCCGGTTTCTTTGCCATCGGCGCCTATATTGCCGGAATGCTGACGGTGCTGGCCGGCTGGCATCTCGTGCCTGCGATGCTGGTTGCCGCGCTGGTCGCCGGTTTTGTCGCCTGCCTGGTCGGCTTTCCTGCCTTGCGGGTCAAAGGCTTGATGCTGGTGGTGGCAACGACGGCGTTTGGTGAGGCAGTGCGGCTGTTCTGGTTCAATTTTGACTATCAGATCGCCAAGGGCGATGTCCAGGTTGGGCCGCTTGGCGGGGAAGGCTTCAAGCAGATTCGCTTCTTCCCAGAAAACGGCTGGACCACCGGCGACGTTGCTCTGTTCATTTGGTTCTGGGTTGCCGTCATTATGGCCGGCCTGTGGTGGATGGACCGTTCACGTGCCGGTGCGGTGCTGCGGGCAGTCGGTGAAGATGAGCTTGCAGCGCAAAGCGTCGGTATCAATCTGACGGCAGCCAAGGTCAGCGCATTTGCCGTCGGCGGCTTCATTGCTGGTATCGGCGGTGCGATCTATGCCCATTACACGACCCATATCGAGCATGCGAATTTCGGCGTGATCCTGGCGACCTTTGCCATAGCCTATCCCATCCTCGGCGGCCTCAGCAGCGTACTCGGCACATTGCTGGCGGTGATCTTTATCCAGGGCTTCCTGGTCGAAGGCTTGAGGTTCCTCGGCGACTGGCGCAATCTCTTGTTCGGTGCGCTGATCGTGCTGGCGATGAATGTGCGGCCGCGCGGGCTGATTGACGAGCGAGTGCTCAACACGCTCAGACGCACATTCAGCATCGGGCAGGGAGGCGGCAATGCTTGAGCTCGATGGCCTGACCAAACACTTTGGTGGCGTGCGTGCTGTCGACAAGCTCAGCCTTTCAGTCAAGGAGGGCGAAATATTCGGACTGATCGGCCCCAACGGCTCGGGCAAGAGCACAACGGTCAATCTGATCTGCGGCGTCTTTCCGGTGACGGCCGGGTCGATCAGATTTGCCGGTGCCGACATCACCGCAGCTCAACCGCATCAGGCGCTGGCCGCCGGAGTCGTTCGGACCTTTCAGAACATCCGCCTGTTCTCCAACCTGACCGTCTGGCAGAACCTGTGGGTGGCCCAAAACGGTATGGAATCGCGCAAGAGCGAGAACTTTCTGAAACGCTGGCTGTCAGGCGATGCACCGGCGCGGCGCTCGGTCGAAGAACTGCTCGAGTTTGCCGGCCTGATCGGTCGGCGCGATGAATATGCCGGCAACCTGTCCTTCGGCGAACAGCGCCGGCTTGAACTGGGCCGGGCGCTGGCGGCCAAACCGAAAATGCTGCTGCTGGACGAACCGGCGGCCGGCATGAACCTGGAAGAGGTCGGGCATCTCGATCAGCGGTTGCGCAAGCTGGTTGAGCGGGGTGTCACCATCCTTCTGGTCGAGCATGTTATGGAGCTGGTGATGGGGGTGACCGACCGCATTGCCGTACTGAATTTCGGCCAGAAGATTGCCGAAGGCACGCCGGCGGAGATCCAGAACGACAAGGCTGTCCAGGAAGCCTATCTCGGCGGATCCAGCGGGAGTTGATGGCCGTGCTGGAAATCAACGACATCGTCACTGCCTATGGCAAGATCGAAGCGCTGAAAGGCGTCAGCCTGTCCGTTGCAGAAGGCAAGATAACCTGCCTGCTGGGTCCGAACGGTGCCGGCAAGACGACGCTGATGATGACGATCTCCGGCATCCTAAAGCCGCAACGCGGCGCCATACGGTTCAACGGCCAGGACCTGGCCGGCAAGCCGGCGCGTACGGTTGTAGGTCAAGGCGTAGCCCTGGTGCCGGAAAACCGTCTGGTGTTCCCTGAAATGACGGTGGAGGAGAATCTCAAGGCTGGTGCCTATCTGCGGCGCGATGCCGGCAAGGTGCCCTCCGACATCGCCTCAGTCTACGAACGGTTCCCCCGGCTGCAAGAACGACGCGAGCAGTATGCCGGAACGCTTTCGGGGGGCGAACAGCAGATGCTGGCGATCTCACGGGCATTGATGGCGCGGCCAAAACTGCTGCTGATGGACGAACCGTCACTTGGGCTGGCGCCGCTGATCGTCGAAGACATCTTCCGTATCGTTCGCGAACTCAACAATGAAGGCACCACCATCTTCCTGGTCGAGCAAAATGCCCATATGGCCTTGCAAGTGGCGCATCACTTCTATCTGATCGAGCAGGGCAAAATCGTGTTTGACGGCTCACCTGATGAAATGGAAGAGGATGAAGTCATCAAGCGGGCCTATCTGGGGTCAAAGGTTTGACGAGCCCTATCCGGTAACCAGGCGGAGCCATGGTTGATTTCATCCAGAACACGCTCGACGGCATCTTTATCGGGTCATCCTACGCCCTGTTGGCGATTGGCTTTACACTAATCTTCGGTGTGATGCGCCGCCTCAATCTGTCTTACGGCCCGTCGATCATGCTCGGCGTGTTTGCCGGCACGCTGCTCTATATTCAGCTGAATGCCGGCCTGTTGGTCGTCGGACTGGCCACAGTGGTCGGTGCCGTGCTGGCCGGTCTTTATGTCGAGCGCATCTGTTTCTGGGCGGTGCGGCGTGGGGCGGCACTGGCGTCGATGGTCTCAAGCTTTGCCATTTGGATGCAGCTTGAAGAAGCGGTGACGATCGTCTTTCCTGACCGTACCTACCCGTTTCCGCCACTTGCCGACTTCACGTTGAAACTGGGCCCGTTCTGGGTGCGTGGTGAGCACCTGATCATGTTCATTTGCGCATCGTTGCTGACGATCCTGCTTCACTTGCTTTTGTATCGCACCCGGTTCGGTCTTGCCATTCGGGCGGTATCAGAGAACCCGACGGCAGCCAAGTTCATGGGCATCAACACCGGTCTGGTTGTGATGTTCGCCTTTGCACTCGCCTCGGTAATTGGTGGTGTCGCTGGCTATCTGATTGCCTCTACCGACCAGCAGGTCACCCCGTTGTTCGGCCTGTGGGCGACTTTCAAGGGTCTGATCGCCATGACACTGGGGGGGATGGGTTCGATCCCGGGCGCCATTGCCGGCGGGCTGCTGCTCGGCGTCATCGAAGCGCAAAGCGTGTGGTATCTTGGCACGGAGTACCGCGATCTCGTCGCCTATGCGGTGCTGTTCGCCTTTCTAGTGTTCCGACCCGGTGGGTTGTTCGCTCAAAAGTCCGCCATGCAATCACGTCTTGCAGCGCGGCGCGTGTGACAGACCATGGATGATCATCTTATACAGGTGTTTTCCAATGTCGGGATGATCTCGTTCATTGCCCTGTCGGCCTACGTCCTGTTGTTGACCGGCGAAATCTCCTTCGGCCAGCAGGCGTTCTTTGCCATCAGCGCCTATGCCTCTGGCATCGCAACGGCGATGTGGGGCTGGGCCTTCTGGCCGGGTCTTGTCTGGGGCGCCGCTGTTGCCGGGGCTGCGGCGTTCCTTCTGGCGTGGCCGACATTGCGGATGCGCGGGCTGTACTTTGCCATCGGCACACTGGCCTTTGCCGAAATGGTGCGACTGATTTTTGAGATCTTCCGCTATCAAGTCGAGATCGAAGGTGAATTGGTCGGGCCGGATGGTTCGGAGGGCTTTCGCGGCATACGTTACATTTTCGAAAGCGATATCAGCGCCACACAGTACATGCTGATCATCTACCTTTTGCTCAGTGCCGTCTTGGCATTCCTGTTTGCCATTGAGCGCACCCGGCTCGGCGCCATCTTCCGCATGCTTGGTGAAGATGAGCTGCTGGCTGAGATGCAAGGCGTGAACCGGACCTACTACAAGGTCATGGCAACGGTTATCGCAGGTGTTATTGCCGGAATCGGCGGGGCACTCTATGCGCATATGAATACATATATCGAGCCGAAGATCTTCAATGTCATGTTGGGTGTGCACAGCCTTGCCTATGGCCTGATCGGCGGTTTAGGCACGGCATTCGGTCCCCTGATCGGGGTAGGGCTCGATATCGGTCTGTTGGAATCAACCCGGATCTTCACCGGTTACCGTATGGTGGTCTTTGGAGGACTGGTGGCATTGCTGCTGATCTTCCGGCCACGCGGCCTGTTGGATGAAGCAGCTGTGCACGCCATCAAGTCATTGTGGCGCAGGTTCCTGCCGGCGGCGCAGACGCAGCGGAGCAACAACCGTGCTCCAGATTGATCGTGTAAGCCGATCGTTTGCCGGCGTCGAGGCGCTGAGGAATGTCACCCTCGAGATTGCCGAAGGCGAAGTGGTCGGACTGATCGGTCCAAACGGATCCGGCAAAACGACGCTGTTCAATGTCATCAGCGGGCTGTTTCCGGCCGACCGCGGCGTTATCCGGTTTCGCGGTTACAACCTGGCCGGACTAAGGCCGGACCAGATTGCGGCGCTTGGCATTGCGCGCACGTTTCAGACGCCGCGGGTCTTTCACCGAATGACGGTGTGGGAAAACCTGGCCTGTGCGGTATTTGCCGGTGCGCCACGGACCAGCACGTTGGGCGTCGACGATCGGCGGCATGTTGAGGCTCTGTTGGAAAAAAGCGGTCTCGATCACCGTGCCGGAGAGCTTGCCGAGAATCTCACTCTGCCGGAACAGCGCAGGCTGGAGCTGGTGCGCACGCTGGTGGCAGATCCCGGGCTCATCCTGCTCGACGAGCCGGCCGGCGGCATGACACCAGCCGAAACAGAGGCCATGGCGCGACTGATCGAGGACGTGGTCCCGGACGGCCGCAGCTGTATCGTGATCGAGCACAAGATCGACATGATCGCCTCGCTGTGCCAGCGCATCTGCGTGCTCGATTTCGGTCAGGTAATTGCCGATGGCAATGCCGACACCGTGCTCAAGGACGAAGCGGTTCTGGAAGCCTATCTTGGCCGCGGCAAGCGTGCATGACGATGCTTGAGGTCCGTAATCTCCACGTCACCTATGGCAAAGTGCGTGCCGTTCGGGGCATCTGCCTGGATGTTGCCGAAGGACAGATCGTAACGCTCATCGGCGCCAATGGCGCCGGCAAGAGTTCGGTGATGCATGCCATTTGTGGGGTGATCAAGCCGCAGGCCGGGCAGATCACGTTCAACGGCAGAGATATCTCCGGTTTGCCGTCTCATCGCATCGTTCCTCAAGGGATTGCGCAAGTGCCGGAAGGGCGGATGATCTTTGAGGATCTGACAATAAGAGAAAACCTTCTGGTCGGCGGCTACGTGCGCTCGCGCGGCACCGATGATGAGCGGATCGATGAGGTACTGGAATTGTTTCCGGTGCTGCGTCCACGACTTGTGGAACCGGCGGCCAACTTGTCCGGTGGCCAGCAGCAGATGCTCGCGATTGCCAGAGGTCTGATGTCGAATCCGGCATTCCTCATGCTTGACGAGCCGTCTCTCGGGCTGTCGCCTAAAGCAGCCGAGGAAGTATTTGATTTGATTGGAAAACTTAGGGCGAGTGGTGTGACTATTTTGCTGGTGGAGCAAAATGTCCGGCAAGCTTTGGCAATTGCCAGTCGCGGATATGTGCTGGAAAGCGGTCAGGTTATTCTGCAAGGAGGCTCCACGGAGCTGCTGAGTGATGAAAGGCTGATCAACGCCTATCTTGGCATAAGACGACACTAGGGTCTGTTGAGTATCAGGGTTGCGGTGCTGGCGCGGCCCAATTTGTCTGTGGCTAGCTTTGATGGAAAAACTAAATTCAGAAAACTCGATTGATCTAGATTTTATCGAGGACGTTTTGCGTTTCAGACAATTCCATTGTTAAAGATTGCGCTCCAGCGTTCTATCGGACGGCGATGAACGCTAAGTCGCTAGTTCTGCTTCCATCGAAGTCAGAATATTCAACAATTCCCTTGTCGACGGGCCAACGGCGCCGGCTGATTGAGTCGAGCCAGGACTGCGGTAGTTTTCGGCGGGCTCTTCCCTAAAAAACCTCTCCTTGTTCGGTGTACTCATAGGTCTGTCCAAGTCAGGCAAATAATTAACTTGTACCCAGATTAGACTGCTGACCCGTACAGCTCTGTGTAATGTGTCACATTGCGAAAAAACTGCTTCAGGACGTCAGCAGGTTGTTCTTGGCGAGGTAGACGGCACAGGCAGGGCGAAACAGACAATCAGGATATTGAGCATGCCAGGCCGTCTTCAGGCAATTTGAACGCTTTGGCGGCGATGAAACCTACAAGGATCAAGCAGAAAAACGGCAGGCCAAGATTGAGGATCGTGAGTACGTGACAGGCTTTTTGTTGAACTAGGGTCTGTTGAGTATCAGGGTTGTGGCGCTGGTTTGACAGGATTGGTTCAGCTTCAGGGGTGTGAGGAGGAAGGACATGCTGGCATATTCGACGACGAACGCGGGCCAATCCTGTCAAACC
>JAEKFU010000691.1 GCA_016522385.1 Pseudomonadota bacterium | reverse complement strand
CTCGACACTGGATGTGGCAAGCGGTTCGGTACCGGATTTGGCAAGCACCGTATTCGCGGTTCTCGATGACCTCGAAATCGACAAGGCCCATTTTGTGGGCCATTCACTCGGTGGTGCCATTGCACTGTTTATGGCGATCAAACATCCTGAACGCGTACAGTCGGCGACTCTAATATGCCCCGGTGGGCTTGGCACAGAAATCAACCTTGAATTCATCGATGGATTCATCGCGGCCGACCGGCGCAATGAGATGAAGATGGTCCTGGGTGCGCTGTTTGCCGATCCCGGTACTGTGCAACGCAAGATGGTCGAGGAAAGTCTCAGATACAAACGGCTCGACGGCGTTCCCGATGCGCTGCAGGCGATCCGCCAGGCAAATTTTACCGAGACAGGCCAGTCCGGTGGCATGCGCGAAGCTCTTGGTTCGCTGAAGGTGCCAGCGCAGATCATCTGGGGCGCTGATGACCGGATCATCCCGGCCGATCACATGAACGACCTGCCCGAGGCGATCGAAACCCACCTCGTCAGCGGGGCGGGCCACATGCCGCACATGGAACACGCGGGCGAATCGACAAGGCTGATTGCCGAATTCGCCGCAAGGCATGGAGGATTGTCAGATGCAGTCTAAAGGTCTTCCCGGACTCTCAGGTCCCGAACATATTGGCATCACGGTTCCCGATCTTGATGCCGCGGTCGATTTTTTCGTCAATGTGATCGGCTGCAAACTGGTGTTCGACGGCGGTGCTTCGGGCAGAAATCCCGCATTCATGCGTACCAGTCTCAGTGTCCATCCCGACTCCGAGCTGAAATACTGCTTTTTGCGCTGCGGCCACGGTTCGAACTTCGAGGTCTTCGAGTACACGTCACCGGACCAAAATCCGACCCCGCCAAAGAACAGTGACATCGGCGGTCACCACATCGCCTTCTACGTCGATGACATCGAAGCTGCCGTCGGCCACCTCAAGTCGCACGGGATCACCGTTCAAGGTGAGATCAATCACATTACCGAAGGCCCGGCCGCCGGTTCGACCTGGGTCTACTTCCTCAGCCCATGGGGGCTGCAGCTTGAGTTGGTGAGTTATCCGAATGGCAAGGGCTACGAGGCCGGCGCCACCGTCCGCCTCTGGCATCCTGGACATCCGGAACAATAGCCATGCGAAAAGCAAGGAACCCCTGAGATGGACTGGACGGTGATCACCAGCTTCGACTTCGCGGTCATCTGGCGATATCTGCCGGCGCTCTTTAAGGGTCTATGGACCAACATCGTCCTGACAGGCCTGGGCTTTGTCGCCGGCGGCATCATCCTCGGCACGCTGCTGGCGATTGCCAACCTGTCGCGGTTTGCCCTGATCCGCTGGCCGTCTTTCATCTTTGTCGAGTTCTGGCGGGCGACGCCGCTGCTGGTGCAGGCGATCTGGATGCATTTCGCCTTTCCCGTGCTGTCCGGTTTGCAGACCACGCCGTTCCAGAGCGCCTTGCTGGCTCTGGTATTCAATGTCTCTGCCTACTGCAGCGAAATCATCCGTGCTGGGATACTGGGTGTCCCGAAGGGCCAGTTTGAAGCCGCCCGTTCGCTCGGCCTTCCGGCCACGGTGATGTGGCTCAAGATCGTCTTGCCGCAAGCCGTCAAAATCGTCATTCCGCCGCTCATCGGTACGATCATTTCAATCTTCAAAGCAACCGCGATCCTTTCGGTGCTGGCGATCAACGATGTCATGCGCGCCGCCCAGCGTATTAGTTCCTACACGATCAAGCCGATCGAGATTTATACCACCGCGGCCGTTCTCGCCTTCACGGTCGGCCTGATCATCACGGTTGCCGGCGCCAAACTCGAAGACCGCTTCCGGCGGAGTGAGGCCTAGCCATGGAGTTCCGCTACCAGATCATCTTCCAGAACTATCCGTTGCTGATCGAAGGCTTCTGGATCACCGTGCAGGTTACCCTTATCGCGTTGACTTTGGGCGTTACGCTCGGCGCTTTGATCTGTGCAATGCGGCTGACCGGCTCGCGTACACTCGACCGGTTAGCTGCCAGCTACATTGTGTTCTTCAGAGCCACACCGGAAATGGTGCTCATCTTCTGGGGCTATTTTTGTGTGCCGTTGATCTTCCAGATGAAGGTGTCCGGTCTGTGGACCGGCAGCATCACGTTGGGGCTTGTCACCGCGGCCTATTTGGCGGAGATATTCCGCGCCGGCATCAAGGCCGTGCCGGTCGGCGAGGTGGAGGCGGCGATTGCACTTGGTCTGAAAGCCTTTCCCAAATGGCGTTTCGTCATCCTGCCCCAGGCGCTGCGCCTCATGATCCCGCCGTTGGTCAATTATTTCACCGAGCTTCTGAAGAACACCACCCTGTTGTCCGGCATCGGCGTCGCCGAACTGGCGTTACAGGCCTATCTGCTGGGCGGCCAGACATTCCGCTATGTCGAGTTCCTGAGCGCGATTGCGCTGATCTATTTCGCCATCATTTTCCCGTTGAGCCTGCTGTCACGGCAGCTCGAGCATCGTGAGGCCCGGCGATGATACGGCGAAAGAAAACCTGCACTGCCTGTCGGCAGTCCTGCAGGCACAACCCATGTCAGTCGGTCCATAAGACGCCTTGCGAGGGCCGAGGGACATACAAATCAACAGAGAGGAGGAGACAAACATGAACATCTCCAGATTTTTCAGACTTGCAATGGCGTCGCTGGCGGCGCTTTGCATAACGATAAGCGCAGCCTCGGCGGACCTGATCAAGGAGGTTCAGGACAGGGGCGTGTTCAAGGTCGGCATGGCTGAAAGCCCGCCTTGGCAGTCGCCAAACCCGTCTTCGGGCGATTATGAGGGCTTCAATGTCGAACTTGCCCAGCGTGCTGCCGACCTGATGGGGGTGAAACTGGAAGTGGTACCAGCCACCTGGTCGACCCTGATTCCGGGTCTGAGCGCAAAGCAGTATGACGTGGTGTTCGCCAACCTGTTCGCCACACCGAAGCGAGCCCTCGTGGTGAACTTCACCGAGCCCTATTCGACTTACGGCTTTCATATTGTGGTCAACGCAGGTTCGAAGGTGCAGTCGCTCGATGAGCTGAATTCCGGCGACGTGACCTTTGTCGGCATGAGCGGCACGGTGGAGGAAAGCTATCCCAAGGAGCTTTATCCCAATGCCAATGTGAAGGGTATTGCAACCAACGACATCGCCGCGTGGATCGGCGAAGTGGCTTCCGGCCAGGCCGATGCCGCGTTCCTTGATCCGGGCACGTTCAGGATCCTGAAGACCAAGAACCCGGCGCTGGGCGACAAGTTGCGTGTGCTCAATGACGAGGACAATCTCGTCAAGCCCGTCGGCTTGGCCTATGCCGTGCGTCCTGCGGACGCTCACATGCTGCAGTTCCTGAACACCTTCATCAAGGACTTCGTCCGCAATGGCGA
>JAEKFU010000654.1 GCA_016522385.1 Pseudomonadota bacterium | reverse complement strand
ATGCTGTTCTATGCGATCCTGGTCGCGGTCAGCACTGTCGGGCCGCTGGCGATGAACATATTCGTGCCGTTCATCCCCGGACTAATGAGCGAGTTTTCGGCAAGTTCCGGTGCCGTGCAGCTGACACTCACAGTTTATCTAGCCGGAATAGCCATCAGCCAGCTGTTCTATGGCCCTTTGTCGGACCGGTTCGGTCGCCGCCCGGCAATGCTGGCGGGTCTTGCACTCTATGTGTTCGCCAGCCTGTTGTGCGCCTTGGCCACATCGATCGAAACGCTCATGGCGGCGCGCTTCCTGCAAGCACTTGGCGGTGCATCAGGCATGGTGCTGGCGCGCGCTATCGTGCGCGATTTGCATGGGCGGGAAGCCTCAGCCAGTGTGATCGGCTACATCACCATGGCCTGGGTATTGGTGCCGATGTTCGCCCCGGCGCTGGGAGGGCTCATTGACCAATTCTCGACATGGCGCCTGGCTTTCCACATCATTGGCGGGTTCGGTGCGGTTATCCTGGCGCTGACCATTTGGCGCCTGCCGGAGACCAATCCGGAGGGCGGCAACAGCGGAACGCGGCTAAGTGAGGGTCTGCCGCGGCTGGTGCGCGAGCCACGGTTTATCGGCCACACCCTGACGCTGGGCTTTTGCAGCGCGGTGTTCTTTTCCTTCATTGCCGGTGCGCCCTATATTATGGTCAATGTGCTGGGCCGCTCGCCGCTCGACTACGGCATCTGGTTTCTGCTGGTGTCTGTCGGATACATGACCGGCAATTTCCTGTCGGGCCGCTATTCCCAAAAAATCGGCATTGACCGGATGATCAGCATCGGCAACGGGTTGGCGATCGTCGGTACATTGATCATGCTAAGCGCCAGCCTGACCGGTCTGTTGTCACCATTCAGCTTGTTTGCACCGATGCTGCTGGTGACCCTGGGCAACGGAATGACGATTCCCAATGGCACCGCAGCAGCGATTTCGGTCCTGCCGCGCACCATCGGTGCGGCGGCTGGCTTGTCGGGCTTTGCGCAGATGACCATCGGTGCGTCAGCCTCGCAATTAACCGGGGCGTTGCAGGGTGGAGTGCCGTTGGCCGCGCTGTGGATCATGGCAATCAGTGCGATGGTCGCAGGAGTGATCCATCAACTAACGATGCGTTGGTGATGCGAAACGGCCAGATCCACACCGACGTGCCTCGAGTTTGACTCGAAACGGGCAGTTGCGCGGGAACAGGAGGTCAAGAACAAGGCCGGTATATTGTGTGAACAGCATCAATAATATCCGTCGCGGGGACCTTTGTATTCCTGGATGGTGTTGCCGCCATCGACGACGATGAGTTGGCCGGTCAGGTAGCTGGCCTCTTCGCTGGCGAGGAATGCCGCAACGGATGCAATCTCATCGGGGCGGCCGGGGCGGCGGGCCGGGCTGTTCCTGCCGGCGACAATTTCTTCCGGGCTTGACGAGGTAGTCTCGATCCAGCCAGGGCCGATGGCATTGACAGTTATATTGTTGGCGGCGACTTCTATCGCCTGGGCACGGGTCATCCCGAGAATGCCGGCCTTGGCAGCTGAATAGATGGTGCTTTTAGGGTTGGCGACGACCGGACCGGTGACCGATGACATGTTGACGATGCGGCCATATTTTCGCTCGAGCATGCCCGGTAGTACGCGCCGGGTGACGTAAAATACATTGGTCAGGTTGATGTCGATGCCGCGGCGCCATTGCGTGTTATCGATGTTCTGGGTCAGCCGAGAGGGATCGTCGCAGCCGGTCTGTACCATGCCGGCATTGTTGACGACGATGTCAAGCGGGCCGAGAGCGGCCTCGATGTCGCTCACAAGCTGGTCGACCTGTCGACTGTCGGTGAGATCGGCGGTGGCGGCGAAGCTCGCGCCGTCGGCGCCGCCGAGCTCGGTAAGGCGGTTGCGGATGCGCCCGGTAGTCGACGTAATCGCTACCCTGGCGCCACCGGCGAGCAAGGCCTGTGCACAGGCAAAGCCGATGCCGCCGGCACTGCCGGCGCCGGTGACCAGCGCGACACGTCCTGCGACACCTGCCATCGTCTCTTCTCAGGCCGTCTGATAACCGCTGATCGCCTTTACCTCGAGGAAGTCCTCAAGGCCCCATTTGCCGCCTTCACGGCCGTTGCCGGACTGTTTGTAGCCACCGAACGGGCTGCCGGCCGGACGCTGGGCGCCGTTGATCATTACCATGCCGGCGCGCAGCTGGCGGGCGACACGATTGGCGCGCTTCGGGTTGCAACTATGCAGATAGGCGGCGAGCCCGTAAGGGGTGTCATTGGCAATGTCGACGGCCTCTTCTTCAGTCTCGAACGGCATCATCGCGAGGACCGGGCCGAAGACCTCTTCGCGGGCGATGGTCTGGTCGTTGGAAACATCGGCAAAGATTGTCGGGCGCACGAAGTAACCGCGATTAAATCCTTCAGGACGGCCGGCACCACCGAGCACGACACGGTTGCCTTCCAAGATTGCCGTGTCGATCAGGCCCTGCACCTTTTTGAACTGGGCTTCGGACACTAGCGGACCAATATGTCGGCCGTCCTCGGCTGGATCGCCGACCCTGACCTTTGCGCCGGTCTTGGCGGCAATTTTTATGGCCTCCTCGTAGACGGGACGCTCGATGAGCATGCGGGTGGGAGCATTGCAAGACTGCCCAGTATTGTTGAAACAGTGCAGCACGCCACCTTTGACGGCCTTTTCGAGATCGGCGTCTGCGAAGATGATGTTGGGCGACTTACCACCGAGTTCCAGCGTGACCCGCTTGACCGTATCGGCAGCACCCTTGGTGACGGCAATGCCGCCGCGGGTCGAGCCGGTGAACGACACCATGTCGATATCCGGGTGATGCGACAAGGCCTCACCGACGCCAGGCCCATCACCGCTCACCAGGTTGAAGACGCCGGCCGGGTAGCCGGCTTCTGCGATCATCTCGGCGAACAATAGTCCGGACATGGGGGCAACTTCGGAGGGCTTAAGGACAACGGTGCAGCCAACGGCGAGGGCCGGGGCGACCTTCAGGGCAATCTGGTTTAGCGGCCAGTTCCACGGGGTGATCAAGCCGCAGACGCCGATCGGTTCATGCACGATACGCTCGCCACTGTCGTTGAAATCGTACTCGAAGCGAAACTCCTTGAGTGCTTCGACAAAGGCGCCGATGTGGTGCGGACCGGCACCGGCCTGCGCGCTGCCGGCCAGAGTCTTGGGCGCACCCATTTCAAGGGAGATGGCCTCAGCCATATCCGGCATCCGCCGCCTGGTGATCTCACAGAGCTTTTGCAGCAACGCAAGGCGTTCGTCGAGTCTTGTCTGACTGTAGGTGGCAAAGGCGGCGCGGGCCGCGGCGACCGCCTTGTCGACATCGGCCTTCGTGCCAAGCGAGATAACCGCAAACGGCTCTTCAGTGGCCGGATTGACTACGTCGTGATCATGCGGCTCGACCGGTTCGACCCATTTACCATTGATGTAAAATTGCGTCGCGCGCTGCATCTTCAAACTCTCCTTGTCAGAAAAAAAGCACGGCACCTTTTCCGGCGCTGCAAGCGTTTGAAAATCTAAGCTGTTGATATAGCGATCAAGACCCCGTAAGCCTAGATCCACTTTTGCGTATGACTGTGAGGCCGCCTGCAGATTAAAAAACAGTAAACCTAATTTTCTTCAATAGGTTAGCCGAATAACGCTTCAGATAGATTCAAGCTGAAACGAGCGGGTCTAGGCGCCTGGAGTTATGGTGTCCAACGCTTCGGTCAGATGGCTGATCGTGCGGTCGACATTGTGCAGCTTGTCGAGGCCGAACAGACCGATGCGGAAGGTGCTGAAGTCGTCCGGCTCGTCACATTGCAACGGCACGCCGGCGGCGATCTGCAGCCCCGCTGCGGCGAACTTTTTGCCGTTCTGGATGTCGTTGTCATCAGTGTAACAGACTACTACGCCCGGCGCTTCGAAGCCGGGTGCTGCCAGGCCCTTGAAGCCGCGTTCGGCCAGTAGTCGACGCACCTTGCCGCCGAGCTCGCGCTGCTCGGCCATGACCTTGTCGAAACCGTAGTCCTGCGTCTCTCGCATCACGTCACGGAACCGGAGCAGCCCATCGGTCGGCATGGTCGCGTGATAGGCATGGCCGCCATTCTCATAGGCCTGCATGATCTGCCACCATTTCTTCAGATCGCAGGCAAAGCTGGAGCTGGCGGTTTCCTCGGTCACGGCCATGGCCCTTTCACCCATCATCACCAACCCGGCGCAGGGCGATGCACTCCAGCCCTTCTGCGGCGCCGAAATCAGGACATCGACGTGGTTGGTGCGCATGTCGACCCAGATAGCGCCCGATGCAATGCAATCGAGCACGAACAGTCCGCCGACGGCGCGGGTAACTTCGCCGACCCGACGGATATAGTCGTCCGGTAGCATGATGCCGGCAGAGGTCTCGACGTGGGGCGCAAAGACGATGTTCGGCTTTTCCTGCGCGATTGTCGCAACGACCTCTTCGATTGGCGTTGGGGCAAAGGGAGATTGCGGATCGTTGCCGGTCTGGCGCGCCTTGAGCACTACGGTTTCGGCAGCAATGTCCCCGGCCTCCAGGATCTGCGTCCAGCGGAAGCTAAACCAGCCATTGCGCACAACCAGGCACTTCTTGTCACCCGCCAACTGCCGCGCCACGGCTTCCATGCCATAGGTGCCGCCGCCAGGGACGACCACGACCGCATCGGCGCTGTAGATATCCTTCAGCGTTGTCGAAATGTCGTTCATCACACTCTGGAACGTTTTCGACATGTGGTTGAGCGAACGGTCGGTGAAGACCACGGAGAATTCCAGCAGACCGTCGGGATCAATTTCGGGGTTCAGACCAGGCATGGGGTGTTCCTCCAACTGCAGTCGATTGCGGCCCGTCACCCTAACCGGGTGGTGGCATTCGCCATCTCTTATTGCCGACACAGCTTTAGCCGAAAGCGTCGCTGGCGTTCACTTCTTTTTCGGAACGGCGGCAATAAAGTCCTCGATGCTAACCGCTGAAATCGCCATCTTGACTGCCGGCAAATGCAGGTCGTCGAGCTTCTTGAAGCGGACACAGGCCGCGCCCATGTCGAGCTTCTTGCCCGATCCGGCCCAGTCTGCCTCGAAGCGTTTCTTGATTTCCGGTTTGCAGTATAGCCCACACAAGTAAAGCACCATATGCCGCTTCTGGTTGCCGAGTGCGGAGTACATCAGAGGTTTGCCATTGTAGGTCTTGCCGGACGTTTTAAGCGGCACCTCATAAGAGATCATGCCCCAGTTCATCTCTTCGACGTAGCCGGTGGGAAGATTGGCGAGTACGACTTCGCGAATGGCCTCGATGACTTCGCGGCGGTCATCGGGGAGCTCGGCAAGGTACTCAGAAACCGTAGCTGCTGTGGATTGCATGCAGCTTTGATTACACCAAGATTTGGGCATTGTCGCTATGGACGGGATTGTTGAGGAGATTCAAGGCTATAGATCGACTTCCTGTCCGCCTGATTCACCGGGACGGACGCAGTTTTCGGCCGATCAGGGTTCATTTGTCTGTCGTACATCTCTGCTCTTCCCCGGTCCCATCATCCATGCTCTAATCGCGCCCCATGCAGAGCCGTCTCCATTTTCTGTTTCTCAATGTCGGACATTTTCTCGATCATCTGTTCATGCTGGTGTTTGCCACCGTGGCGGCACTGGCGCTGACGCGGGAATGGGGTTTGTCCTATGCCGAACTAATCGCCTACGCGACGCCAGGGTTCGTGGCGTTCGGGGCGTTTGCACTGCCGGCCGGTTGGTTGGCCGACAAGTGGAGCCGGGAGGGCATGATTACCGTGTTCTTCATCGGCATCGGTGCATCGTCGATCGTGACGGCGCTGGCAGGTTCGCCGCTTGAGATCTCCTTCGGGCTATTCGTGCTCGGGGTGTTTGCTGCGATCTATCATCCGGTGGGCATCGCGCTCGTGCTGGAGGGGCGCAAGCGGACCGGCATGGCCGTGGCGGTGAACGGCGTGTGGGGCAATATGGGCGTTGCTATGGCAGCGCTGATCACCGGCTATCTGATCGATCATGCAGGCTGGCGCAGCGCATTTGTCATTCCCGGCGTGGTTTCCATCGTCATCGGCCTGGCCTATGGCGTGTTGATCTGGCGGCGACCGGTGCGGCAAGCGGTGGCACTGGCATCCACCTCGGGCGCCGTCCCACAGCCGGTGTTCGACAAGGCGCTGTTCATGCGGGTCATGGCGATTGTCATGTTCACTACGGCGCTTGGCGGCTTGGTGTTTCAGTCGACGACCTTTGCGCTGCCCAAGATCATGGACGAGAAGGCTGCCGGCATTGCCGGCTCGGCAACACTGATCGGCTGGATGGCTTTCCTCGCCTTTGCCACCGGGTCGGTCGGCCAGCTGGTAGTCGGCTACTTCGTCGACCGATTCTCGCCGCGCCGTGCGTTCCTCCTCATCGGCATGCTGCAGGTGACGTTCTTTGCGCTGATGCCGGGGCTCGCCGGCTGGCCGGCGGTCCTGTGCGCCATGGCCTTCATGTTTGCTTCATTCGGCCAGATCCCGATCAACGATGTGCTGGTCGGCCGGGTGGCGCAGAGTGAATGGCGCAGCCGAATCCTAGCGGTGCGCTACATGATCACCATCACCGTCATGGCCGCCGCGCTGCCGCTGATCGGTTGGGTGCATGCCAACTGGGGGTTTGATGTGCTGTTTGTCATCCTGGCGATAACGGCGGCAACGATCTTTGCTGCGGTTGCCTGCCTGCCGCGCCGGATGTCGTCGGATACCGCTACCGTGCCGGCGGAATAAGGCCGATTCGACGCTCCATGTGAGCTTATGGTACACTACTTTTGATCCTGGCTTGCGCAGTGGCCGGACGCTTGCAGCACCGGCGTCGGCAAGAGGGAGCATGTGGAGAAAGAGCAATGAAAGTTGAGGAACTGCTGCGCGGCAAAGGCCGTGAGGTTGTCACCATCGGCACCCATGCGACGATCGACACACTGGTCCGGCGTTTGCGGCTGGAAAAGATCGGCGCCGTCGTCGTCAGCGATGATGGCGAAACAGTGGACGGGATCATTTCCGAACGCGACGTGGTCAATGGCCTGGCTGATCACGGCGCCGAGCTGCGCGCCATGATGGTCAGCGAGCTGATGACCAGAAATGTCGTGACCTGTGCACCGTCCGACGAGATCCGCGATATCATGCGGCTGATGACGCAAAAACGCATCCGCCACCTGCCGGTGATCTATCACGGCAAGCTGGCCGGCGTCATCTCGATCGGCGATGTGGTCAAAAACCGGCTCGAAGACATGCAGATGGAGGCCAACGTCCTGCGAGATTATCTTGCGGTGCGGCAGTAAGGCTACTGTCAAAACGTGTCAGTAGGCGGCCTTTCGGTCTCCGCGACTGTTGCCTATATTGATCGAACTAACGTGACATCCCTTTGCTTGACCCGATGATCCATCGTGCGACACGACCGACGCTGATCGTGCTGTGTGGACCCTCCGGTCAAGCCTAGGTGTGTCATATTGAGTCACAAGAGGGAACCGAGCGATAATGGGTCATTCACGACAGGACGGCGGGTTTCGCGAGGCGCCGCTGGAGCCTCTTGAAGGCGCGCCAGGGGTACCCGCGGCCGATAAGGTGCCGCCGGCGCATGATCCCCTGACCGGCGTACCGTTGTCCGAAGCACTGCGCCACCGGCCGGATCTGGCGGCCGGCAAGAAGCTCATGGAGGCGCGCCAGGCGGAGATGCTCGAGCGCGAGCAACGGGCCGCGCAAGGTCTTCCAGTGGATGAAAAACTGCCGATGCGACCGGGCATTCCCGAGGTCAATCCCGATTTCCTGCCGCACCGGCCCCTGCGGCCGGAGAAGTCCGAAGCCGGGATACCGCTCAAGATCGTCTCCGACTTCGAGCCGAAGGGCGACCAGCCGCAGGCGATTGACGAACTGGTGGAAGGGGTCAAGGCACTGGAGCGCGATCAGGTGCTGCTCGGGGTGACCGGTTCGGGCAAGACCTTCACCATGGCCAAGGTGATCGAGCGAACCCAGCGACCGGCGCTGATCCTGGCGCCGAACAAGACGCTGGCCGCCCAACTCTATGGCGAGTTCAAGAGCTTCTTTCCCGACAATGCGGTGGAGTATTTCGTCTCTTATTACGACTACTACCAGCCGGAAGCCTATGTGCCGCGCTCGGATACCTATATCGAAAAGGAAAGCTCGATTAACGAGCAGATCGACAGAATGCGCCATTCGGCGACGCGGGCGCTGCTCGAGCGCGACGATGTCGTGGTGGTCGCCTCGGTATCATGCATCTACGGCATCGGCGATGTGGAGACCTATTCGGCGATGACCTTCAGCCTCAAGGTTGGTGAGCGCATCGCACAAAAGCAGCTGCTTGCTGATCTTGTGGCGCTGCACTACAAGCGCAATGACGGCAATTTCGTGCGTGGCACCTTCCGGGTGCGCGGCGATACGGTCGAGGTCTACCCGTCGCATCTTGAAGATCGGGCCTGGCGCGTCTCGTTGTTTGGCGACGAGATCGAAACGATCACCGAGTTCGACCCGCTGACGGGCCACAAGACGGCCGAGCTGGAAACCATGAAGCTATATGCCTCGTCGCATTATGTGACGCCAAAGCCGACGCTCGACCAGGCGGTCAGGCGGATCAAAGAGGACCTGATTATCCGGCTCGATGAGTTCAACAAGGCCGGGCGCCTGTTGGAGGCCCAGCGGTTGGAACAGCGCACCACTTTCGACATCGAGATGATGATGGCGACCGGCTCGTGCGCCGGCATCGAGAATTATTCGCGCTACCTGACTGGTCGGGCGCCGGGCGAGCCGCCGCCAACTCTATTTGAGTACCTGCCCGACAACACTCTGGTGTTCATCGACGAAAGCCATGTCACCATCGGCCAGCTTAACGGCATGTTCCGTGGTGACTTCAACCGCAAAGCGACGCTAGCCGAATATGGCTTCCGTTTGCCAAGCGCCATCGACAACCGGCCCTTGCGGTTCGAGGAGTGGGACGCCATGCGGCCGCAGACGCTCTATGTCTCGGCGACGCCGGGTGGCTGGGAGATGGACCGTACCGGTGGTGTGTTCGTTGAACAGGTGATCCGTCCGACCGGCCTCACCGACCCGCCGGTCGAGATCAGACCAGTGGCGACCCAGGTCGACGATCTGATCGCCGAATGTCACGAAGTCGCAAAGGCCGGTTACAGGGCACTGGTCACCACGCTGACCAAGCGGATGGCCGAGGACCTAACCGAATATATGCACGAGCAGGGAATAAGGGTGCGCTATATGCATTCCGACATCGACACGCTGGAACGCATCGAGATCATCCGCGATCTAAGACTTGGTGCATTCGACGTGCTGGTCGGCATCAACCTGTTGCGTGAGGGACTCGACATTCCCGAATGCGCCCTAGTGGCAATCCTCGATGCCGACAAGGAAGGCTTCCTGCGTTCGGAAACCTCGCTGGTCCAGACCATCGGCCGGGCGGCGCGCAATGTCGACGGCAAGGTGATATGTTATGCCGACAACATCACCGGTTCGCTGGAGCGCGCCATGGCAGAGACTAACCGGCGGCGCGAAAAGCAGATGGCGTTCAACGAAGCAAACGGTATCACGCCGCAGAGCATTAAGAAGAACATCGCCGACATCCTCGACAGCGTCTACGAGGGCGACCATGTCACCGTCGATGCCGGCCCGGGGTTTGCCGAAGACGGCCGGCCGCTGGTCGGTCACAATCTGGAAGCTGTCATCGCGGATATGGAAAAACGAATGCGCGATGCCGCCGCCGACCTGGAATTCGAAGAAGCCGCCCGCCTGCGCGACGAAGTCAAGCGCCTACGCGAGACCGAACTGGCAGTCATGGACGATCCGCTGGCCCGGGAGGTGGCAGTATCGGACGGCTCAGTTGGCGCCGGCAGTCCCGGTTCGAAAATCAAAAGACCGGAGACGCAATGGCCGAAGGGCAAGCCAAGGCCTAAGGGCAAGTCGCGCGGTGGTAAACCGGGCACACGGACCTATCGGGGTAAGGCGCGTTAGCCTCACGGCATTTTAATTCGCTTTTGAACCCGGTTCTCTGCACAAATTTCGCCAGACGGAGAAATTTCGACATGTCCCTACCGAGCGCCATCATCATTGCCTTTGCCGTCATGCAGGTGCCCGCGCCCGTAAACGCGGCGAATGATCCCGTCTTCCAGACTTCGCCCTGCAAGCCCGGCTATGTCTGGGATGATAAGAAAAAGAAATGCGTTCGCAAAGGGCTGGATTACTGACAGTCATCACGGTGAGCATCTGAATCTAGAGGTAATTCGTTTCGCTTTGCCGTGTTGTTCTGCATTCCGGTCTTCGCCGGGGTGACGAAGGTGGGTTTGGTGCCTCGGGACAAGCCCGAGAAAGTTGGGTCGGAGATACCGTTTGTGGGCAGGGCATCAGGGCTGATATCTCGGCCCGCTTGACGTTGTTGGGCTTTGCCGGTCTAAACGGTGCAGATGACTTCCACCTCTTCAGCTTCGGTGGTTACCGATGCCGGCAAAGATCGATCGCGGCCGCTTGTTTGGGCGCTGACCGGCGCGCGGGTCGGGGATAATCAGCAGGTGGTGCAGTTTTCCCAGGCGCTGGGGTTCGATGTGCGCGAGATTGAACTGGCCTATCGTGGTCTGCGAGTGCTGCCGAACTGGCTGCTCGGGGCGACGCAGGTGGTGGTCAAGCGCGTGGCACGGGCTGAACTTCAGCCGCCATGGCCGGATCTGGTGGTCGGGGCCGGGCAGCGCAGCGTGTCGGTGGCGCGGTGGATCCGGCGAAAGTCGGGCGGGCGGACAAGGCTGGTGTTTCTCGGCCGGCCGCGGGCGCCGCTTAACTGGTTTGACCTTGTCATCACGACACCGCAATATGGCCTGCCGCGCGAAGGCAATGTGATGATGGTACCGCTACCCTATGTCACCAAGGCGTCGCCGGGTGTTGATGCCGGGTACTGGCTGGTGCGCTGGGCGGCACTGGCGCGACCGGTTACGGCGGTGCTGGTCGGCGGCAGCACGCCACCTTACAAGATCGATCGGACCTCGATGCGCCGGCTCGTTGAAGAATCGCGCCGGGTCGCGGATGGCGGTACGGTGCTCTATGTCACTTCGCCGCGCACGTCGACCGTCGAGGCCGACTGGCTCGAACAGCTGACCGGTGACGGCGACGAGTTGATCCGATGGGAAAAGGACAAACCCAATCCCTATTCGGCGCTCTTGTCATATGCCGACCGGTTTGTCGTTACCGAAGACAGTGTGTCGATGATCGCCGAGGCTTGTGCCACGGGAAAGCCGGTGACAGTGGCGTCGCTCAAGCGGTCATGGTCGGTCTCCTGGCGGGCGGATAGCGGGCTGGCGCGGTCGCTTGCCCGGCGGGGCATCCTGTCGCCGCCGCGCAATGTGCGCCGGCTGATTTCGCTGCTGGTGGAGGCGAGCGCAATCTCGATGCGTGACCATGATGTCGAGCTGGCATCGGCGGATGCGGTGCTTGACAGTTGGCCAGAGGTGGTTATCCGGGTGCGGCGAATGGTGCTGAATGCTTGAACCAGTTTATCAAGAGTAGTCCCCGGGCATGACCCGCGGACCCGTGTTTGCATATTCGACCTGGCGGGCATGCAGTCCCAAATACAAACCCGAGGGCATCAAGAAAAGTGGATTCGAAACAGTGGGTTGACGCCTAGAGCGTTTCTTTCTCAAATGGTTCCGCATGAGAAAGAGACGCTCTAGAGCTACACCAGGAACGGGTTGTTCTGCCGCTCGTGTCCGACCGTGCTCGCGGGGCCATGGCCGCAGATAAAGAAGACGTCATCGCCGAGGGGGAGGATCTTGGTTTTAATCGCGTTGATCAGGGCATCGTGATCGCCGCGCGGGAAGTCGGTACGGCCGATCGAGCCCTGAAACAGGACATCGCCGAAAATGCCGAATTTGATGTCGCGGTTGACGAAGACCAAGTGGCCCGGCGTGTGGCCGGGGCAATGCAGGACATCGAAACGCACTTCGCCAACGGTTACCTCCTCGCTTTCTTCCAGCCAGCGGTCGGTGGAACAGTTACGGGCATCGTGGATGCCGTATTCGCGACCGGTTTCGGCCAGCGTCTGCAGCAGCCAGAGGTCCTCGCGGTGCGGACCTTCGATGTCTACGCCGAGGGCTTCTTTGAGTTCGGCGGCACCACCGGCATGGTCGATATGGCCATGGGTGAGGAGGATCTTCTCAACCTCGACACCGGTTTCCTTGATTGCGCCGAGTATAACCTTGACGTCGCCACCGGGATCGATGACTGCGGCCTTATTGGTTGCCGTGCACCAGATCAAGGCACAGTTTTGCTGCAGTGGCGTCACCGGCACTACGGCCGCACGCAGCGGCAGTTTCTCATCACGCATAGATTGGTCTTTCTAGATTGAATCTGTACCGGCCCGCACCTGGGGCCAACCACGCCGAGCAAACCGCCTTCGGGTGACTGGGCCGTGGGTGCAGGGCCTGCTCAGTAGTTACTGTGTTGCGGGTTTCGTTTCAATGCGCTGGGCGCAGGTTGCTTCGCCGGCGCCGGGGCACGGGCGATATATTTGAATGTCCGAGACGGTTGCATCGTCGAACTGTAACTGCACGGCGATCCGGTTGACCGAGTTCGGCTGCT
>JAEKFU010000580.1 GCA_016522385.1 Pseudomonadota bacterium | reverse complement strand
GAGGAAGGCTGTGCGATAAATCACAGTTGTTTGCAGTTGCCAAAATTGCCGGTTACAGGGCCGGTTGAAAATTTCAGCTATTCGAACAGAAACTCTCGTCCGGTCTTGACCCGCGCCACCCCGTCATAGGTGATGATATCGGCCGTAGCATAGGTTTCTGTCAGGGTCGCCGGCAGAAAGCTGCCGGTGCCGATCATGTTGACCGGCGCCTTCGCCGCACCGGTGATGACACATTTTTGCGGCCCGAATCCGGATGATGCAACGATCTCGGTCTTTCTATAGCCTGCCTCATCCAATGCTTGGCGTGTGTGAATGATCGCCGCGACCGAAACCCCGGCGCCGAAAAGGATGCGTCGCACCCGGTCGATCAGGATGTTGTCGGCATCCAACTGGAACACCTGCTGGCCGATGACCTTCTCCACGATGTTATATTCGCCCTCAACATCCAGCCACTTGCCAACCGTTTCGACGGATTTGTCGTAGTCCAGCCCTTCGGCGAACCGCGCGCCATGCGTATCAAGGCGCACACCAAACGTCTTGCCCTGCTCGTCCAACTTGGCATCCTCGTAAAACCAGTGAGCGCATCTGAGTGCGTCGGAAACTTCCTCACCGCGATAATCCACCAGCGCAATCAATGCCCGCGCATCCGGAATCATTTCGGCAAACAGCTTCGTGGCTTGCAGCACATCGCCATCAGTATAGCCGATTAGAGCATGCGGCATGGTGCCAAGACCGCGCGCGGCGCCATACAACGGTGCGGTGATATCCTGCGACGATCCAACAAAACCCTTGATTTTTGGATCCTTCTGTTTGGCGGCCCAACTGCCGACCGACGCGCCATAGGCCGCCAGGATATTCATCTCAGCGCCAGAGCCGTGCCGTGCATGCATGTCAAGGAATGCGGCCCTCGGCACTGCCCGGCACATTTCATAGGCATTGTTGGCACTGACACAGGGAAACCCGGTCTTTTGCAACATCAGGGTTTCCACTTCCGACAGCTTCGACATCGGCCCGGTCACTTGCATGAGCGTGCGCTCCGAAGGCACGATCTCGCCTTCGGCATAGAAACGTTTGATCACGGCCTCTGGAACCAGGCGGACGATCAACCGTGTTACCGGCTCAAGTGCCGCAATTGAACGACGCCTGAGGAACATCGCATAGGTGACTTCAACATCGCCGTTCGCTGACACGATCATGCGCGTGTTGGTGAAATATTTGTCGGTCAACCGCTCCACCGGACCGGCGGTCAGAACGATTTCGATCAGCTTTTCCAGCGCTGCATTCTGGTGCTCATCGATCGGCGTCTTTTGATCCATGCCACACGCTCTCCGGGCCTCACTGCGTTGCCAACCAGTTTCGCCCGCCTGCTACGTGTCGTCAAATGACTTGTGCGGCCCCCGGCCAACAAGCCGCCAGTCCGATACCTATTATCGAAAGATCGCTGGCCACCGAGATGAAGGCAAATTCGAGTTCCCTGAACTGTATGACCTGTTCGGCGTTTGAGGCATCAGCGCGTTCGCCTGCCCGAGATAGGCTTTACCACTCGGCCCGGATGTCTTGTGGGTCGCATTCAGACTCCCGCTGTGCTCGCCATCCGGTGGGTATTCCGCTGCATAGACAAGCCGGTGCGAGTCGTTCACGAGAACACCAGCAGTCCACGTCGCGATCGCCACTGCTAGATAAACAAATTGGCCACGCTGACCCCGTGATCGGGTCGGCCGGTGATCACGCTTCGTTCTGGATCTGCTCAACGGCCGTCGTCATCAACTCGTCCATCTTGCGGCGCAGCTGGTGGTCGGACTGATCGACGCCTTTGGCATCGAAATCGCGACGGACTTTTCGAAACACATCTTCATCGCCCGCTTCTTCGAAATCCGCCTTTATGACTTCCTTGGCATAGGCATCAGCCTCATCGCCAGACAACCCTAACAGTTCAGCCGCCCACAGGCCCAACAGTTTGTTCCGGCGCGCATCAGCCTTGAATTGCAGCTCCTCATCATGTGCGAATTTCCGCTCAAAGCCTTCCTCGCGCTTGTCAAACGTGCTCATCGGCGCATTACCTCCTTATTCATAAGATCAGCCTTTCTCCGACAGATAACCGCGCAGTGTGGCCAATTCAACCTTTGCGTCAAATACCGGTTGAATCTTTTGCCCACCCGGCTACACGTCATTCCAGCCTGTTTGTGTTCAACTCCGGATTGCTAATGTCTCACGCGACAAAACTCATCCATGTGACTGATCTGCACCTGACCGCCCCCGGCGAGAAACTTTTCGGACTAAATCCCCACGAACGTTTCGAGCGCTGCCTCGCCGACATCGAGAAATGGCACGGTGATGCCCAGTTCTGCATTATTTCCGGTGATTTGGCCGACGCGGGCCAACCGGAAGCCTATGACTGGCTAAGGGAATGCCTGCAAGATTTCCCGCTGACGACTCATCTGATGATTGGCAATCATGACTACCGCGACACGTTTAAAGACCGCTTTCCAGACGCGCCGGTCGATCAACACGGGTTCGTCCAACATGCCTTTGATGCTGACGCCGGGCGTTTCGTCTTACTTGACACATACAAGGGCGGCACCTCGGCTGGCCAGTTCTGCGAAAGGCGCCAGGGCTGGCTGCGCAGTGTGCTTGATGATGCCAAAGACTCGCCGGTCTGGTTGTTCATGCATCACCCGCCGTTCGACATCTCAATTGCTTACATGGATCGTATCAAGCTGGAAGATCATGCAGCGTTTGCCGCGCTGATCGCAGAATATGACAACATCCGCCACATCTTCTGCGGCCATGTGCATCGCCCAAGCTATGTCAACTGGCGCGGCATCCCTTGCACGTCTTTGCCGTCAATCAATCACCAGGTGCCGCTGAACCGAGAGGCGGTGGGCAAAGCCTACTCCTATGAGCCGCCCATGTATGCCACCGTTCTCATCGAACACGATCAGGTGACAATTCATCTGGATGCATATGATGATCGTCAGGCCGCAATCATGTGATTATCTGCTGCGTCAACAGCTGTCTTGCATTTGCCGACAAACGATTCCACTTGATTGTCCATGGGCATCGATTGCGGTAGATTGCAGTCTCAAGCACAAAAGGTCGCGAGTCGTATCCCTTCGTAAATTGTTGGATTTGTAATTTCCCGCCCAGGCGCACACATGAAGCCAATGGGTGTTTGAAGCTTTTCCCAGTGATAAGGATGTTTCCAATGAACCAGCGCCGCACCCGAATTTATGAGGGCAAGGCCAAGATTCTCTATGAGGGTCCTGAACCTGGCACCGTCGTCGTTCACTTCAAGGACGACGCGACCGCGTTCAATGCGCAGAAGAAGGAAGTGATCGACGGCAAGGGCGTTATCAACAACCGGATTTCCGAGTTCATTTTCAACAAGCTGAATGCTATCGGAATTCCGACGCATTTTGTTAAGCGCCTCAACATGCGCGAACAGCTGGTGCGCGAGGTCGAGATCATTCCCCTTGAAGTCGTCGTTCGCAATGTTGCGGCCGGCACCTTGTCCAGCCGTTTGGGCATCGAAGAAGGTGAGCCCCTACCCCGCACACTGATCGAGTTCTGCTACAAGAACGACGAGTTGGGCGACCCGCTGGTCGCCGAAGAGCACATTATGGCTTTCGGTTGGGCGACGCCGCAGGAACTCGACGATATGATGACCATGGCGATCCGCATCAATGACTACCTTTCCGGCTTGTTTATGGGTATCGGCATTAAGCTCGTCGACTTCAAGCTGGAATTTGGCCGTTTGTATGAGGGCGATATGGTCCGCACGGTGCTGGCCGATGAGATTTCGCCCGACAGTTGCCGATTGTGGGATGTCAAGACCGACGAAAAGATGGACAAGGACCGCTTCCGTCGTGATCTTGGTGGCCTCGTCGAGGCCTACCAGGAAGTCGCCCGGCGGCTCGGCATAATGAACGGCAATGAGCCGGTCGAGCGTTCAAAACCGGTGCTGGTCAAGAGCGATTGAGGGCGTTTAATGAAGGCAAAGATCAAGATCACGCTCAAAAGGGGAGTCCTTGACCCGCAAGGCAAGGCGATCGAAGGGGCCCTGGCCTCTCTAAGTTTCACCGGTGTCGACAATGTGCGGCAGGGCAAATACATCGAGCTCGAAATCGATGAGACAGACAAGACCAAAGCTAAGGCCAAGGTCGATGCCATGTGCCAAAAGCTGCTCGCCAATACCGTTATCGAGAATTACGAGGTCGACCTGGTATGAAGTCAGCGATCGTCCTGTTTCCTGGCATTAATCGAGAGCGCGACATGTTTAAGGCGCTGACCGCGGTCGGTGGAACTGAACCGAAATTCGTTTGGCACACCGAGAGTGAGATTCCTGAGTGCGATTTGATCGTTGTTCCCGGTGGATTCTCCTATGGCGACTATCTCAGGTGTGGTGCAATCGCCGCCCGGTGTCCGGTAATGGCGGCATTGCGCCGACACGCTGACCATGGTGTTCGGGTGCTTGGGGTATGCAACGGCTTTCAGATCCTCATAGAAGCCGGGCTTTTGCCTGGCGCCCTCATGCGCAATGCGAACCTGAGGTTTGTGTGCAAACATGTGCGGTTAAGCATCGAGAACAGTTCTACCTTTTTCACCCTCGGCATGAGCGTTGGCGACGTCGTAAGCTGCCCTGTAGCGCATGGCGACGGAAACTTTTTTGCCGATCCCGATACCCTGGAGCGGCTGGAGAAGGATAACCGGGTGGTCTTTCGCTATGCAGAAGGCAGCAATCCTAACGGTTCGATCAACGACATTGCCGGTATCGTCAATGAAGCAGGCAATGTAGTTGGCATGATGCCACATCCCGAAAACATGATCGAACCGCTGCATGGCGCAACAGACTGCCGGCCGTTGTTTGAGTCCCTGCTTAACGCAGCCTAATGCGCACGATCGGCGCGGTCACGTTTCCCGAATTCGAACTTCTCGACCTTTATGGACCGCTTGAGATGTTCGGTCTGTTGCCGGACACATCCAGCATTCGCATTGTAGGCGCTCAAAAAACTCAGTGAAGTCAGCGCGCTAGGTCCACGCACGATTGTCGACGACATCATTGGCCAAGACCGGTCTTACGACATTCTTCTGGTTCCTGGCGGCCGAGGTACCCGTGAAGGCATCAAAGGTCAGCCTTTCATCGACTGGCTTGGCAAGGCTGCCCAGGCAGCCGAACAGGTAGCAGTCGTCTGCACCGGGACGGCACTTGCTGCAAAGACCGGAGTGCTCGACGGCCACAAGGCCACCACAAACTAGGCGGCCTTCCATTGGGTAACGGCACAGGGACCTGATGTCGACTGGCGGAAAAAGGCCCGCTGGGCCCATAGCGGAAAATTCTTCACTTCATCCGGCGTATCCGCCGGCATCGACATGAGCCTTGTGGTCATCGCTCATCTGTTGGGTGAAGCTAGAGCGTGCCTTTCTCATATGGGACCCTTTTGCTGCAGTTCATCTTCCGACTTAGCGCAGCGTCTGCAAGGCGAATTTGTCCCGGTCGTCCGCATCTGGTTCCAGCCACCCACGATAACCCACAATCAATCCAATCAGCGGCATTGAAATCGTCACTGAGAAATTGAAACGGTCGCGGGCAGCATGCTCAAACGCAACGATGCGCGGTGCGAGAAGTCTCGGCAGAGGCAGTCCGAAGATATCCCAGCGTCGCATCAGGTAATTAAGGTGGCCTTCGTCCGCAACGAGCGCCATGCCAAAGCAGAGCGGGCCCGAACGCTCAACCAGCAACCCTTCATAGCGTCCGCTCCCCACCTCGAAAGTACTGCGAAAAACCATCCCATCGAAGCTGCGCCGCCAAGTCTCGACTTGATCGGCGACGGACAATTCAACCTCAACCGCCCTATCCCGCCCAGCCTTCGGAAAACGCATCACTGTTGCAACCAGCCGGGCAACAGGATTGCGACCCCTTTCGATGCGGCTGCGTCCGCGATAGTGTGCCTTGCCGGCAATATCGTGAAATGCCTGCAAGGGAGCAGCCAATTCTTCAAAGGGGTGATCCAGGAGACGTCGGAAGACCGGCCGGCTACGATCCTCCGGTACATCCTTCAAGAGTGCCGTGGAAATGTCGAGTTGATCGAAATACGGCGCGAAATTATCGAGCTCGAGCTCGCTGGCGGCGGGCCGCGCGCCGACCGCTGGCGGCCGCCCTGCGAGACAATTTCGGATCACCACCGCTGCAGCCATAGCCGGTATGAAGGGGCCCTTGTCACCTTCAGCGATAAGATGCCAGCGCCGACGGCACAATGTGCCCCGACGATCTTGTCCATAGAGCCTGACAAACATGCCGCCGCGATGCTCACCCCACTTTATTGTATTGCTGACAGCGCCGACGAATGGCGCACACCAAGTCATAGACGGTATAATTCGGCGCTCAACGAGCCGCGCCAGAACATTGAGCAGCCTCAGCAAAATTCCAGGTTCGGTCGCGACACCGAACCAGATCTCGCTAGCTCGCGGCCAAGCTGCCGCCAAAAGTTTCAGATCGGGCACGTCAACTAACGAAAAGCGCTTCCTGAAAAGTGATACTGCACCGGGGTGAACGATTGTATAGTCCCGGCTGTCGGCCAATGCTGCCGCGGTAGCCGGCGCACCGTTGCGCACAATGCCGACCGGCTTACCGGCATAACCGAGCACGGCACGGACAACATTGGCGCCAAGGCCGACATGGGGCGAAGGGGCAATCCCTGCCGCGATTTGCTCGACTGAGGCGAGGTCACCAGCCAGTGCCCGTGCCGCTGCACAAGTCAGCACCGGACATGTGCTAACCCCCGACAGCACGAACCTCCCCGAAGCTTTGACGGCATCATTCAGGTCTGCGATGCCAAGCACAAAATCGGTTGCGTCTGCCAGGTCAAGATAGTCCGCACCAACCGCAAGTGCACCGCGCACAACCTTGTAGGGATCATCTCCATAGGCCTGAAAAGGTCCAGATGCATCGATGACGATATCGGGCTCCAGCGATCCAATCTGCGCTTCGACATCTCCGCCCCGGTCGAATTCCGCGGGCACCATTTCCGCCTGTGATTGCACAATGCACAAAGTCTTGGCTCGCGCCCGTGAGCGCCCGGCAATGATCAGCGTCAGGCGGGGCTCGTCTTTCAGCAGTTGGACCAAGCGGGACCCAAACATGCCGTAGCCGCCAATGATCAAGACTTTGACCCGGCTAATCAAACCGACACCGTCCCCGCCACGCTGCTGAGGCCGTTATTGATTTGATCGTCACTCACCCGCTCTTACTGTCAGGCCGTTGCATCGAACAGACACCTATGGCGCTCTATTGCGGAAATCGACTTTTCCTTCACCGCGACCCTTTGTCCACAGGCGGCGCATCACTCTGTCATATGTGAAC
>JAEKFU010000541.1 GCA_016522385.1 Pseudomonadota bacterium | reverse complement strand
GCGAATTCTGTGTAGCTGTCGTTTCCAACTGGACCGAGTTGCTGTTTGGCGATCAATTCGGCGAAACCAATAATCGCATTGAACGGCGTGCGAAGCTCGTGGCTCATTCGGGCAATAAATTCCGACTTCTGGCGTTCAGCGGCTTCTGAGGCCTTTTTTGCTTCGATTAGGCCGCGCTCATACTCCTTGCGCTCGGTAATGTCCTGGCGTACGGCGACGATCCGCTCCAACTTGCCGTCATCCGACATTACCGGACACAGCGTCACTTGATTGATGAACTCGGTTCCGTCGCTTCGGCGCGATGGATATTCCGCATGCCAGTTTCGACCCTGACGGACCATGTCCTCACCCTGTTTCAACAAGGCCGGATCAACTTTGTCGTTGCCCATGAGTTGCTGTGGTGTCTTGCCAATCACATCGATGAGGTTGTGGCCGGTCATCTTCAAATAGGCCGGGTTAGCATATTCGATCAGAGCGTCCGGTGTTGTAACCTCAACACCAATCGGGGCTTTTTCCAACACTTTTGAAAGCACACGATGACGCTCTTCGGCGGCCTGACGATAGTTGAGCAGTCCATTCCACTGACGGGCAAACCGATCGAATTCGGCAACGCTCGAACGCGTGGCGCGTGCATCGGTCTTACCGCTACGCTGCAATTTGAGCACATCGGAGAAACTGTTGATGGGTTGAAGAATGTAACGCTGGCAAACATACCATCCTGAAAGCACGACGATGATAAAGCCGCTGCAAATCAACATGGCGGTGCTGAAAAAAACGCCGGACATCAGACTTTTCAGCAGTGGCTTCCGATTCTCAATGATCATAACGCCGGCGAACTTTGATGGCGGCAGCTTGAAGTCGGTGCGAACACCATGCGGTCGATTGTTGAAGAGCGTCGACAACCAGGTCGCAGGCGTATCGGGTAAGGGCTGCAGGTTCCGATGCCAGTCCGGTTTAAGCATCTTAGCCTGATCAAGCACGAAATTGCCTGCAAGCGCATAGCGGGCGGCCGTCAGGGGCAGCACGGTCAAATGTCGGCCCGTGTTGGTGATCATATCTGCATGGAACACGCCGGATCTAAGGGCACGATCCGTGACGATCTTAAGTTCTTCGTCCTGCAGCTGTGAAAGCGAAGTCCGGTATTCAAGAGGTTGGTTTGTTGCGATGATATTTAGGTTGGATTTGTCAATCACCCTGATCGTTGTGTGCGAGCTGTTTGGCAACGAACTGTCCAGAAATTGCTGAACATGCGTCGGTGTCGCGGTCACCATTGCAATATTGTCAATGGCGCGGGCGAGCTCGACATTTCGGATCTGGTTGGTATAGGCGAAGTACGTCTTGGCGATCTGCGCCAGCAGGAGTAGCGTTGCAGCGAGAACGAGGCCGCAGGCGAGTAGCGACTTTGCCATAAAGTGCCATTGCAGAGGTTTCGATTTGTGCCGCCGCATCAAAGGTTTTGCTCCCACATGGACAATACGCCGGCAGCCGCTAGTGAACCGTTAAAACCTGCAGAATTAGTGGGTGTTGAGACCACTACCGCCCGACATGGATTCCGAAGAGTTAACAATGAGGATCAAGCGTTTACCGAGCTGCAATCAATTGTTGTTAACCCAAGTCCACTCGCCAGTCATATATCCACGACATGCTTGCGACATGGAGTGTCGCCGGCAAAGCGGTGATTACGATATTGCGGACCATCGCGGGCAATGATCGCATGTGGTAGATTTGACCCATGTGGTGCGAGCGCCGGATGATCCGGGCGGTGCGCGGCTGGCGTTCAGCTTCGTAGGCGCGGAACGCTGATTCAATGCTTTCCTCGCCATTGCAATGCTGTGCAAGACGGACAGCATCCTCAAGCGCCATGGCCGCACCCTGGGCCAGGTAGGGCAGACTGGGGTGGGCAGCATCGCCAATTAGCGTAACTGAACCGTCACCCCAATGATGCACTGGTCTTCGGTCGGCCGCGGCCCATTTGTGCCAGCTTTCGGGTGCGGAAAGTAGTTCCTTCAAGATGGGCGTCGCGTTCCTAAACAAGTCGGCGACTTCGGCGCGGTCCGCCCGTGCGTGCCAACCGTCCTCGACCCAAAGACTGTCAGCCGCAGCGACGATGTTCATGCGCCTGCCGGCGTTTACGGGGTATTGTACGACATGACCTGCGGGGCAAAGCCACAGGGTCACCGAAGTTTGGTCAATGGCGGAGGGAACGTCAATCATTGGCGTCAGAGCGCGGTAGATGGCGTGACCGGCATAGTCAGGCGGACCGTCGCCGAGCAGCAGATTCCGGATACGCGAGCGGATGCCGTCGGCACCGATCAGTGCATTTGCAGACAGCTGATCGCCGCCCAGCAGATCTACTTTCAGGCTGCCATTCGATGGGGCGTAGCCAGTGACAGCACGGTCAGTTTGCACGGAGACGGACGGCAGCTCGCGTGTAGTTCGTAGCAAAGCGGCAATCACGTCGGCGCGGTGCGCGATGTTGTATGGCGCACCGAAGCGCTGCTCAAAATGCCCGCTGAGCTCGATATGTGACAGCGTGCGCCCGGTCTGGCCATTTCGGATATTGATCCGCTTGGGCGCGAATGTTTCCGGTTCGAGCGTGTCCCACACACCCAACCATTGCAACGCACGTGCGGCGTTGGGGCCCATCTGCA
>JAEKFU010000612.1 GCA_016522385.1 Pseudomonadota bacterium | reverse complement strand
GACGCCATGACATGCGCGCGAATATGTAACTAGTAGCGTGTCTTTCTCAAATGGAACCATTTGAGAAAGACACGCTCTAGCGCCACAACCTGAATCTCAACAGACCCTAATACAGCATCAATCCAGTTCTGAAATCCTCACGCACTACGCAGTGAGCCGCTGCTTGTTCCTTTCAGCCTTTCGCAGATTGACTCACTTTAGACTAAAGTCTAATGTTAATAGCAATAGAGCATTCTCCCGGAGGGCTCGGGACGGACAAGATGGTGTGAAACCGCAACTGAAATAGTTGATAGGAGTGACAATCTTGGCGGCCTTTTCGGGCCGCTTTTTGTTTGGAGGGAGGTTTGCCATGAACCTAAGCGCACCCACCGACTTGGTGTGTTTGCTGTCCGTGCTTCTTATCGTCGTTGCGGTCTCAGCGACATTTCTTGCCGTCCCCGTTGCTAGCACTTACGCGTTCGAACTTGCGGTCCTTGCGTATCTGGTTCTGCTGGCCGGCAATCTTGTAGAGGGGCTTTGACCAGCTACCGATTGAACAGTCCGCACGTAGACGTATACACCGGGAGTGTGGAGCCAGCGCAGTTCTCGCGTCCAGCCTGGCCCATGTCCGCCATGTTCTTGGACATAAATACATGCTGGCGTTGGCACAACGCTTTGATTGCGGCGAGTAACAGCATTTACACCTCAGGCGGCCCAAGCTGCTCAATCGTATAACCATTGGGATACGACGGACGCGTCATCTTAGTGCGCAGCCGCGGCCGGCGGCGCGGCGGGAGCCAGCGCAGCACCCGAGCACGCAGCCGCAAGACCGCAGGGACAAGCCATCGCATGAGCCGGTGTGGGTCGCGAAAACCAAAAGCCTCTATTACCGGTGGGTCCAGCAGCGCACATATCGCGGATCGGACGACAGGTGACAGCAAGCCAGGAAACCACCCGACAAACAGCTCTACTGTGGCGGTGCCGACGCGGTGGTTCGCCTCGGTATGGCGGAAATTCTGCTGCTCATACTGCCGGTTGAAGCGCTCAAAGGATTCGCTGTTTTCAGGTATATATTTGATGTTCATTCGGCGGCCTAGTTCACGCCAGAAATAAAACATGCCGAGTCGCTCTTCCTCGCACATCGGCCGCCAGCCGAAGCGCTCGTTCCAACGTATCGGTTCATAGATAAAAGTGGAAAGGACATAGAGGAAGTCATCGTTGGCTATGTTGAACCGGCCGTGCAACTTGTTCATTCGCGCCAGAGCACGTTTGCCCCGCTCGCTGGTGTAACCGCACTCCATCAATTCGCTGATGATGATGTCTGTATCGTCGTAGCGTTTCTCGGCCCGGTTCTGAAATTCTCCAGTTCGATCAAGCAGCGACGATATGCTGGGAACGCAGAACGTTCGGAACAGCGCGAACTCCAAAGCGCGTGTTGTGTCGAACGGGAACTCAAAGCAAGTCGAGAGAAAGACAATTCGCTGATGATCCTTTTCCGGATCCAGATTGCGGATTTCGTTCAGAATTGCATATCTCGACATGCGGTCACTCGCTGAATCTGGTCGATGCTTCATGCCAAATTCGCTTCATGCCCGCAGGTTATGTTGCACAGACGTAAATGCCAAATTCCTTGTCAGATGCAAGATTGCCAGCGAGATCTTTCAAGCACTCGACGGTTTGAAAGCCCGCTCGCCGAAGAAGGTTCACGACGTCGCTGCGTGAAAATGCTCTTTGTTCCTCGCGGTACTCAATGATCTCGTTTTTCAGTGTGTCGATAACAATGCAGTGTTCGATGCGGACACGTTTGTGAATTCGTTTCTCAGACAGGATAAAGATCCCCGCCTTTTCCACCAAATTCTTGATCGTTTGAGAATCTGGATTGGGCAAGAATTGCGGTCCGGCTGTCTTCAGCAAAAGATTTCCTTCAGGGCGCAGCGCCCGTGCAAGCCGCACGAACTGGAGATCAAGTCCATGCTCGTCCATGAACCCAAGGGTGTGATTAAAGGCGATGACAATGTCATAGCTGGCGTCCTCAAAACGATCCGCGAAGCTCTCTGCAACCTGAACTCCACTGACGCGCCTGCCAATTTGGCCCGATTTTTGGCTTCCTTAAGGTAATCTGCGGCAATGTCGATACCGACAACGCGGTAGCCTCTCATCGCCATCTCGATTGCATGTCTTCCGTTGCCGCAACCGACGTACAAAACCTCAATAGACGCTAATCAGGCGCTTCACAGTATCCCGCGGCACAGGATGGCGAGAGAGGTGGGCAATCCATTTCGCAACGCTCGGCTACACGAACGACCGCACACAGTTTTTCAAACCGGGTTTCGTAACGCCTGGCCGCTGACTTTGCGACCGGTGAGCCACAGCTGCACGCACCACAATGCGTTTGCACAAAGGTGCAGTCTTGCGCGCGTCTGCACTTACGATCCGCCATCCCAACTTTCATGTGATGGCCAATACCGACCACCCTCTCCAGCGTAACGAGATCGCCAAACTTGGCTGCGTGCTTCAGATCGATAGTGTGACCGCAAAGCGGCGACCAGAAAAGATTTTCAACTCGTTGTGGGCTGACCACTAGGTAGCCCTCTCCCGCGGAGAAGCCATCTCCCCAATGGCTGTTGAACAGGACATCGACACTCTGCCCAGACACAGCACCTTTCCAACCCCTAGTCACCGTAAAACTGTAGGCCTTGAGGTCCTCGATGCTGCCGCCTTTTCCTTTTATGGCGTGACTCCTGACGGCCACTCGTTCGCGATGATCGAGTGAGCGCTTCCGGCCTGCAGTCCCCTCAAAAATCATGATGGCGGCATCGATGGTGGAAATGTCTAGGTTCGGCCGCGCGCAGCTTAACCCGAGTGCCGCACTTGGCACGATCAGGCACAGCACCGCGCCAAGGATGGTGGATAACCACTTCACACAGGCTCTACTCCCAGGCCTTTCATTCGATTTTCAAAACACTACGTATCAGATTTGGGCCGGGTTGTCCGCTGGCCAGCAAGACACAATTGGGGTTTGGTGGCCTCTTTGACCGATATTTCCGCAGCGACGTCCACCAACTCAGGTTTTCTTCTATACACGAATTACCAAAGGTCTTGCTGCCATTTAGGGGAAACTTCCCTTTGCCCGTCCACAAGACACATTCACCAGAGCTTTCGTGAGGCCTTCAGCATGGAAAGGATGTTGCGACGAAAGTAGGGTCGGTCGGAAAGCATCGGCAGGTCGTTAACTGTGATGGGCGGGGTCAAAGTGGCGAGCCATTCTCCAAGACCAAGCGAGCCTTCTGCGCGATACTTCAAAAAAGCCTTAAGATCCTTTTCCACATTAACCCACTTCTGCCGAAAAAGGTTTGAACGACGCGGCTGAGTCCTCTGTCCGTACGCCGCAAGGATGGCTTCTTCAGCCAGATCAACGCCTTCTGCAACGCCGACGTCATCCCAAAGCCCGTAACGTGGATTAACCTCAACGAGTTTGGCGATACCATCCCTTTCATCGAGCTTTAATTCGATGCCACAAATGCCCCGATATCCGATGGACGACAAAAACCTTTCGCAATTGTCCTCGACCTCCGGCATATCCACGAGTTGGACAAACGAAGCCGAGCCCAAATGGATGGGATACACTCTCAACTTTCGACCGACGATACGACCACCGACCCGTCCATCGGATCCAACATATCCAGCCCAATAGAGGAGATTCTGATCTGGGCCCGGAATGAATTCCTGCGCGATAAGTTGTGAAGTCAAGGGACGCACGCGGTCAAAAACAGCGACGAGTTCCTGTTCGGATTCAGCAATGATAGCCTTCTGGAAACCGATCGCTTCGACTGCGGCCGGCGTTCGCCAGTGCTTGGAGAATTCCGGCTTTATCACGATTGGCGCCCTCACCTGCCGCCAAAGGCTGCGAAGCTGACTGCTGTCTTCAATATAGACAGTAGTGGGCGACGGAAAGTTGCAGGCCGCTGCCATTTCAAAGGTTGACCGCTTAGAAGTCAGACGGGTGCGCAACCCATCACCAAATCCATGGAAGCGGACATAGGGCCGTAATTCATCAGCTGAACGATCAAGTGCTAGCACATAGGCGTCGGAGAGAGGAATAATGACCGGCTTTTGATCGCAATGCCCCGCAATTTCGATAACTGCACGCACCCATCCTTCGTGGTCGACGGATGGATCGGGGCAAATCACTTTCGATCCATGGCCCGAATAGAGTCCGGGAGATTGCGCTGAATGGGTGATGCCGCAAACCATATACTTCTTTCTCGAGAGGTTTCTCAGAAGTGCTGCGCCATTAACCCATAAACCAGCAATCAATACAGTCGTCCTCGGATCAATCTTTCCTATGATTTCCATCTTGTTTCAATCAGATATTAACAGATGCGTTGAGCTCGAGACTATGATGTCATTATGCACTCCTCGTTCCAATATGTCTTGTTAATTAACACTAACGCTAATGCTATCTTTTGTAATTGATATCCAAAGTGGAGGAGCAGGCGTGCAACTATTAAAGATCGCGTGCGGTCTTACATCTGCACACAACGCACTCGTTATCAGATAGGTGGCAGCCGTTCCCGGTTGGTCGGATTGCCATTGCCCATGAAGGCACAAAGTCCAATCAAGCCGCGGAGTGCGCATATTTCAGTTCAGACCGACCCCTGGCCTGGCGTGATTTCAGATAGGCTTTCCTAACCTCCGTGGTCGAAGCCTATCGGAGGGGACAAACGACTCGCTTGGCCTCAATTCGGGAGGGGTCCTGTCCATTTCACATTGCGTCAAATTGCGGTGTAAATCCAAATGTCGGCGTACCTCCTTTTTCCACATTGAAGATGGCGACATGCGTACAAACCAGGCCTTGCCCACTGCCTCCGGTGCAGGGCCTTGTTTGTTATAGATCGATCCAGGGTCATGACCCGAGCTGGTCATCACAGAGCTGAGGCTCCGTCCGGACTGAGAGGGCGGAGCCCCAATTCTCTAGAGTAGGCCAACGCTCAATCGAAACTTTGACCACGAGCTATACTACCAAAAATTGGTGTCAGGTAAATCATTCGTCCACAAGTTGTGATCGAAAATAGAACAAATTTCAGCACGTTTGGCCGATATCAGACGTTGTGAACATCGCGGGGCATCTGGCAACAGAATAGTGCACTCGGCTTTGTGCCTGACACGTATTCGATGAATTAAATTCGAGTCCGAAGTGTTGGTCGTGCAGTTCAATGCACATTTGGCCGTTTTCAGTTATTGGCCGGACAGAATTCTTGCTTAGAGTCGCAATCACGTCCCCAAAGCGTTGCGTTCAATGTGAACTCCCACAAACGTTACGTGAACTTTGTCAGACTGAATAAACTCGATCTGTGCGCCGTCAAAGCAGGCAATGCCCAAGCGGCATCAAGGCTGCGGGAGCCTCTGGGCGTCGCTCTTGACTTGCGACAAACCTTGTCGCGCCACCTGCCGGTGCTGGCGGAATAAGCCTTCCATCGCACAAAGAATTGAATTGCGAAGCCCCGCGCCTCCAGGCTGGCACGGCAGAGCGCAGCGGCTTCAGGCGCACCCTAACCAACCGAATCTTAACGAATAAGTCCTATTCAGGGACACTGTGGGCAACTGCTGTTTAATGCAGCACAAACAGTTCTGAGGGGCTTTCGAACATGTCCAAACTCAACGCGGCAATTCTTGGCAGTTTCAGTGCCTTTAAGCGCCGTAAATATCTGATTGGCGCGACTGAGTTGAGTTATGCGGATCTGGCGGCCGAAGTCGGCGCATTGGGCATGTTCCTGGAAGAATCCGACTTGCGTGGTGAGCGACTGTTGCTGATCACTGCGGACAACCGGGCACTTCTGACGGCCTTTTATGCAAGCCTGTTGAAAGGCGCAACCTCGGTGATCCTCGATCCCAAGGCACCGGTTGCCGAATTGTCAACTTTGATCACCGCCGCCGATGCACGCGGCATTGTCGCCGACAGATCTATCCTGGATGCTCTGCAAGATACTGGCGCGCTAAAGAACGTCGCGATCAGGCTGCCGGTTTCCGAAGCGGCAAGACCGGCCAAGAAGAGCGGCTTTCGCATTTTCGGAAACAAACCTGCTGGTGGTCATATAGCGGATGATTTGACCACCGTCATCGCATCCCATGCCAAGCAGCCCCCAACAGCGGTCGACGTCGAAGATGAAGCAATTGCCTATATCCTGTTCACCTCCGGCACGACATCCAATCCCAAAGGTGTGATGATCTCGCACCGGGCCTTGCATGCGCAAATCCAGACTTTCATCAACAACTATCGCCTGTCGAGCGATACAACGGTCATGAACCTGCTGCCGTTCCATCACACCGACGGCCTGACACAGGGCGCCGTGATGTGTCTCCTTTCGGGCAGTACCTTCGTGCGGCCCTATGCGTTCACGCCCGATATGCTGCCGCAGATGATGGATGATCTCTATAAGCATTCGGTGAGCCATTTGGTCACCGTGCCGTCGGTACTGGCGCTCACCAAGTCGCTCGACAGCGGTTACGCCGAAAGCTTTGACTATCCCGAGTTCAAATTCATCATCTCCACCGCGGCCTACCTTGACCCAAGGCTCTGGCAAGCTTGCGAGGAACGATTTGGCATCCAGATCGTCAATGTCTACGGGCTGACCGAGACCGTTTGCGAAACCATGTATTGCGGGCCGGGCGCCAAAGAGCGCCGCTTGGGGTCGGTCGGCAAGCCGATCGACAGTCTGGCCAAGATCGTCGATGACAACGGCACCGAACTCGGCGACGAGCTTGATGGCGAACTTCTGGTCGCCGGTGATCACATCATGAGCGGTTATTTCAACAATCCCGACGCCACCGCCGAAGTGCTCGATGACGGCTGGTTCCGCACCGGCGATATCGCCAAGCGCGACACGGACGGTTTCTACTACATCGTCGGGCGCAAGAAGGATCTCATCATTACCGGCGGCATGAACATCTATCCCGAAGACGTCAACGGCGTGTTGCGCAGCATCCCCGGCGTCCTCGATGCGGTGACTTTTGCGTTGCCTGACCCGATGTGGGGCGAACGCGCCGTCTCGTGTGTAACCTGCGATTCATCTGTCGACCCCAGTGTCGAAACCATCACCAGTGAATTTCTCACCCGCGCATCACGCCAAAAACTGCCCCGCGAAATCCTCAAGCTGGACGACTTCCCGCGCGGCCCGGCCGGCAAGGTGGTGATGAGCGAGATCAAGGCACTGTTCATCCGCCAGCTCTCCCAGCAGGAAGCGCAAAAGGAGCAGACCGCCGACGAAGGTGATGTTGAGGCCCGGATCTATTCCATCGCGGCCGGCATACTCGGTTGCGAAACACAAGCACTCAGCAATGAGTCCGAAGCCGAGACGATCGCCAACTGGACCTCGCTCAGCCATGTCGAGATGACCCTGGAACTCGAAAAGGCCTTCGGCTTCAAATTCACTCCCCGCGAGATCATGAAGTTCCGACGCCTCGGCGATGCCGTCGACATCGTGCGCAAGCGCACGGCTGCTTAGTCAACAGGTGATCTCCTCGGATGTCCGTCCTATCTCTCATCTGGGTCATGGGGCTAATTTTGGTTCCCCTGCTCTATTGGGTTGTCCCTGAACGTTTTCGCTCGCCACTACTGGTTGCAATTACATTGGCCGTGCTGGCCTTTTTCTCACCGGTCTCGGCAATCTTGCTATGTTGTGCGACCATATTTGCTTGGATCGCATATCGGTTTTTCGCTGAAAATGGTTGGGCGATTGCCGCCTGCGCGTCGGTTCAGGCTGTGCCCCTTGTCTACTTCAAGGCCACGCAACAGTTCCAAGGGTTTGGTGCACCAGACCTCATCATCGCTATTGGCCTCTCCTATTATGCACTACGCGCAATTCATTACACGCTGGAAGCCTATAAAGGCGGGTTGCCGCAACACGGACCTATCGATGTCGTGAACTACATGCTGTTCCTGCCGACCCTTCTGGCCGGTCCAATACACCGCTTCCCGCAGTTCCACCAAGACCAACAACGCCGGCGCTGGAATAGCGCTCTTTTTTCGGAAGGCCTGGAGCGCCTGCTCTATGGCTATTTCAAGATCGCTTTCATCGCCAACGTGATGATCAACGAATGGTTCATTGGCCATATCAACGACCACATGGTCGAGGGGAGTCGGTCCGCCCTCTACCTGACGATGATCGCCAAGGGCCTCAACGGTTATTTCCAGTTTGCAGGCTATTCGGATGTAGCTATCGGCTTTGCCCGTTTGCTTGGCTTCCGGATCATGGAAAACTTCAACTGGCCGTTGGTCCGTCGCAACGTTCAGGAATTTTGGTCCGCCTGGCATATCTCGCTTACCAGCTGGTGCCGCGAATATGTCTATGTGCCGGTGTTTTCATTAACCCGCGCCCGATGGCTCGGGATCATCTCCGCGATGATGGTGCTGGGCCTGTGGCATGAGTTCACCGCCCGATACCTGGTTTGGGGCATCTATAACGGTGCCGGCATCGTCGCCTGGCATCAGTGGCGCAGACTGGCCGGTGAACGCATAGATGCAGCCATAGTCGACAACAGCCTGGCAGTCCGCATTTGGACCGCCATCTCGATCCTGCTGACCATGCATTTTGTCTTCATCGGCTTCACTCTCGTGCAAAACGAAACGCTGACTGGAGGCCTGGGCTTCCTGTCTGCGCTGCTCGGCCTGGCATGACGGCACCACAAATGTTCAAAGGACAGAGGCATGTATGACTACCTGTTACAACGGTATGGCGACCGGGCAGCCTTTTGGGGCACTGCGCTGTGGTATGGCGTGCTGTTGACATTGGTTGTGCTGTCCTTTGTCGCGCCGGCCGGCGAATTTCGCTACGGCGACATATAGGAAGGAGTTGATGTGACTGTTGCGCAGAACTCACCAATCTTCATCATTGGTTGCCCGCGCTCAGGCACGACCCTGCTGCGCCGGCTGGTTGACACCCACGACGACATCAGCTGTCCTGGCGAAAGTTTCGTCTTGCGCGGCGCGGCACGCTTTGTCGCCGGCGAACGTGTCGCTGAAGGTATCGACTACGGTCCAATCGGCGGTCTCACCGCACTGGGCTTTGATCGCGACCAGATCATGGCCCCGATCAGGGAAATGGCCCTGTCTTTCCACGGTCAGATTGCTGAGGCCGAACACAAGTCGCGTATCGCCCTCAAGACAGCCGTTGACTCTTTCTACCTACCCGGAATCCACAAAATATTCGCCGGCCATGCCAAATTCGTCTGCCTCATCCGCCATGGCGGCGATGTGGCTCTGAGCCTCAAGGACTTCAGTGAGACGATGGAAGGCGTCATCGACGAGCTGTTACCTTACCTGGAGGCCCATCGGCGCCTCATGCCGGCATATGCCGCGGCATGGGCCAAGGTCACCACCGACATGCTTGATCTTGCCGAAGCCGACGCAGACAACGTCTTCGCTTTTCGTTACGAAGATCTGGTGGCTGAACCACAGATCGTCCTCACGGAACTCTTCGAGTTTGTCGAAGCCCCATGCAATGTGGACAACCTGATCGCCGAGACGTTCAAGCCAAAGGAAGTCCGTGGTCTTGGTGACTACAAGACATTCGCAACGACCGAGATCGAATCTTCCAGCGTTGGACGCTGGGAGACCCTGCCCGAACGGATCAAGGCCGAACTCGCGCCCATACTCAATCCGGTCCTCGCGCGCGCCGGCTATAGGGAAATCGAAGCTGAAGCCGTCGATACCGACGGTATGCGCATGCATGAGCTTGCCATGATGTTCCAGGCCAGCCGCCAGTCTGAGGACATCGCCGATGAGTGATTGGCAGCTGTCGTCTCAGGCGATACCCCGGCGGGCATGCACCTCGCCGATCGATGTCTGGATCCGCGCCGTCGTGCTGTGTATCGCTTTGTTGTATTTGTTGTGCGGCTATTTCATCTATTTCGGAATTCCATTGCCGACGGCATCTGACCGGCAGCATTTCGATAAGCAGATTCAGCTGTTCGCCGAAAGCGTTGATGCATCAAGACAGAATGGAAATGACCCCCTCATCACCGTGTTCATTGGCACATCGCGCATTAAGAATGTCGCACTGGACCCGGCCAGAGTATCGCAAGTTGCCCAGACCGTTGGGATCGAACGCCCGGTGATCTCCAGCCTCTTGGCAGTCAATTGGGGCGGCTTTCAACGTCTCAGCGAAGCCGTTGACGAAGTTGCTCGGATGCGTCCCGACTATGTTGTCGTGATGCCGGAAGTTCTGCACGAGGACTTTGCGCTCCCAGGTCGCGCGATGATCGCCTTCCGATATGTGCAGCACAAGCTGCGTCGCCGCGACCATACACTGTTCGACAGCGAGGACGAATTCGAAAAGGCCGCCTGTTCCGGATTTGATGATGCTGCTGACGACCGTGTTGATCTCGACGCCACATGGATCCGCAGCAACCCGAAGGACCCTGGGCCACAAGCTGCCGCAAATGCTCTGAAAGAACTTGCTGCCAATGGCGCGCAGATCCATATCGTCGACATTCCGGCCCATCCTGAGCTCACCAAAGCCAAGGCCAGAAAGTTTGACACGCGGACATTGCTGACACTGCACGGCCTGGACCGCATTCAGAACATCCACGTACCGTCTGCTGGCATTGCCGTCCCGGTATCTGCCTATTGCGACTACGCCCACATTGACCCGGAAAAGGCCGATGTATGGTTGGCCCCGCTGTTCAAACGGATCGCCGACGATCTCAATTAAAACCATTCAATTTGACGTTCTCAACAAACCGCGTTCCTGTTAGATTGTCCGAAGCACAGCACAGCTAGGATGACCGCCATGAGCGAAACAGTCAGATTCACTCAAATGAAGGACGGCACGCGTGAAGACTACGAGTTGCTGCACAAGCTGGAGGCCCCGCATCACGCCGCCACGCCGAAACGCCTGCTGCGAGAACTGCGCTCACAGGCCGACGAGACGCTAGCCGGCTACAAGATCACCCGGCTTGAGCACGCGCTGCAATCCGCCACGCGGGCACACTGTGACGGTGCCGATATCGACTGGGTCGTTGGGGCACTGTTGCACGATATAGGCGATGGCCTGGCACCGCAGAACCATGACCGGTTCGCCGCTGAAATCATCCGCCCGTTTGTCCGCGAAGAAGTCACTTGGGTCATAGAGCACCACGGCACGTTCCAGATGGTCTACTATGCCCACCATTACGGCTGGAACCAGTACGAGCGCGAGAAATATAAGGATAGCCCACATTACCAGGCCTGCATCGATTTTTGCGAGCGCTGGGATCAATCATGTTTCGATCCCGCTTTTGATTACGAGCCGCTAGAGTTCTTTGAGCCGATGGTCTTCGAAGTCTTTGGCCGCAAGGCCTATGACGAGGCAGTCATCCAGGCGGGCGTCGCCAATGGCCTGCCGCCCATCGCAACCGAAGCCACCGAACAATAACGAGTATGTGGTCAACCTCTTCCCTTGTCGCCTGGCAGGACAAGGAGTTTACGGCGTCCGCATCACCAGGACCATTGTGGCATGCGCATCAACATTGCCGATATTGCGGATGCTGTGCGGCTGATCCCCGGCATATCGAATGGCCTCGCCGGCCTTGGCCCGCCTGGCCTCACCACCCGAAAAGATCTCCAGCTCCCCTTCGATGACATAGAGATGCTCAACACAACCAGTCTGATGGGGTTCGGATTCGAGAACACCGCCAGGCTTTGCTGTGAAATCGTACCACTGAATAAACTCGACTAGGTTCAGCGCTCCGATGATGGCAAGATGGCACAGGCCGTCCTCGCTCTCGAGTTTGGGAATGCCCGAACGGGTCTGATGTTCGAAGAAGTGCGTACCGCTGTCGG